>NZ_JBYSXL010000014.1:0-74425 GCF_058782155.1 Methylobacterium sp. FW306-05-D | reverse complement strand
CCCCGGGGGCGCCGCGCCTTTGCTGCTTTCCGGTCGCGACCCTTTTCCGCCGATCGGCCGGGATTTTCCGGATGCGACCGCTTGCATTGCGGGGCGCGACCCGCAAAACCCCACGCGACATCCGAATGACCGAGCCCGGCCGATCCCTCCCGATCGCCGCCGCCGCAGCCGGTGAGTTGAACCGATGACCGATCTCGACACCCTCGAAGGCGACCTGCTCCGTCAGGTCGCGGACGCCGCCGACGAGGCCGCCCTCGACGCCGTGCGCGTCGCGGCGCTCGGCAAGAAGGGGTCGGTCTCCGAACTCCTGAAGACCCTCGGGGCGATGACCCCCGACGAGCGCAAGGCGCGCGGCCCCCTGATCAACGGCCTGCGCGACCGAGTCCAGGGCGCGCTCACGGCGCGGCGGGACGCCCTGGCGGAGGCGGCGCTGGCCGCCCGCCTGGCGGCCGAGCGCATCGACGTGACCCTGCCGGTGCGCGAGGCGCCGGAGGTGCGCGGCCGCGTCCACCCGATCAGCCAGGTCATGGACGAGATCACTGCGATCTTCGCCGATATGGGCTTCTCGGTGGCCGAGGGGCCGGACATCGAGACCGACGACTACAACTTCACGGCCCTCAACTTCCCGCCCGGCCACCCGGCCCGGGAGATGCACGACACCTTCTTCCTGGCCCCCGACCGCAACGGCCAGCGCAAGGTGCTGCGCACCCACACCTCGCCGGTGCAGATCCGGACGATGCGGTCGCAGCAACCGCCGATCCGGGTGATCTGCCCGGGCCGGACCTACCGGCACGATTCCGACCAGACCCACACGCCGATGTTCCATCAGGTCGAGGGCCTGGTGATCGACAAGGCCGCCAACATCGCCAACCTCAAATGGGTGCTGGAGGAGTTCTGCCGCACCTTCTTCGAGGTCGAGGCGGTGAAGATGCGCTTCCGGCCCTCGTTCTTCCCCTTCACCGAGCCCTCGGCGGAGGTGGACATCCAGTGCTCGCGGAAAGGGGGCGAGATCCGCTTCGGCGAGGGCACCGACTGGCTCGAGATCCTCGGCTGCGGCATGGTCCACCCCAACGTGCTGCGCAATTGCGGCCTCGATCCCGACAGCGTCCAGGGCTTCGCCTTCGGCGTCGGCATCGACCGGATCGCCATGCTGAAATACGGCATGCCGGACCTGCGCCCGTTCTTCGAGGCGGACGTGCGTTGGCTCGACCATTACGGCTTCCGGCCCCTCGACATCCCGAGCCTGGTGGCCGGGCTGACGGGCTGATCCCGAGCCTTCACGCGCCGGCCCCGGCCGGACGAGACCTTTCCTTTCCTGTTCGGCGCCGGCGTCCCACCCACCCCGGGAGCCTCGGACGCCAGGGGATTCAAGCGATGAAACTCACCCTCTCCTGGCTCAAGGACCACCTCGACACCGAGGCGTCCCTCGACACCGTGACCGAGACCCTGACGCGGATCGGGCTCGAGGTCGAAGGCATCGAGGACAAGGCCGCGAGCCTCAGGCCCTTCGTGGTGGCCCACGTCCTCACCGCCGAGCCCCACCCCAATGCCGACCGCCTGCGCGTCTGCACGGTGGAGGCCGGCACCGGGCAGCCGGTGCAGGTGGTGTGCGGCGCGCCCAACGCCCGGGCCGGGATGAAGACGGTGTTCGCCCCTCCCGGCACCTACGTGCCCGGCCTCGACAAGACCCTGGCGGTGGGCACCATCCGGGGCGTCGAGAGCCTCGGCATGCTGTGCTCGGGCGCCGAGCTCGGCCTCGGCGAGGAGGCGAGCGGCATCCTCGACCTGCCCGAGGACGCGCCCACGGGCCAGCCCTACGCGCTCTACGCCCGGCTCGACGACCCGGTGGTGGAGATCAACCTCACCCCGAACCGGCCGGACTGCACCGCCATCCACGGCATCGCCCGCGATCTCGCCGCGACCGGCCTCGGCGACCTCAAGCGGCCGCCGCTGCCGCCGGTGCGCGGGGAGGGCGACTGCCCGGTGCCCGTCACCCTCGACTTCGCCGCGCCCGACGCGGGCCTCTGCCCCTACTTCACCCTGCGCCTCGTGCGCGGCGTGACGAACGGCCCCTCGCCGGACTGGATGCAGGCGCGCCTGCGGGCGCTCGGCCTGCGCCCCATCAACGCCCTCGTCGACATCACCAACTACCTGACCTTCGACCGCGGCCGGCCGCTCCACGTCTTCGACGCCGCCAAGGTGGCGGGCGGCCTCGTGGTCCGGCGCGCCCGCGATGGCGAGTCCCTGAAGGCCCTCGACGGCAAGACCTACGCGCTGACCGGCGACACCGTGGTCATCGCCGACGACAACGGCGTCGAATCCATCGGCGGCATCATCGGCGGCGAGGCCTCGGGCTGCGACGCGGCGACCACCGACGTGCTCATCGAATCGGCCCTGTGGGACCCGGTGAACATCGCCCAATCCGGCCGCCGCCTCGGAATCATCACCGATGCGCGCTACCGCTTCGAGCGCGGCGTCGATCCGGCCTTCACCCTGCCGGGCCTCGACCTCGCCACCCGCCTCGTCCTGGAGATCTGCGGCGGCAGCCCGAGCCAGCCCGTGATCGTCGGCGAGCCGCCCCAGACCGAGCGGGTCATCGACTTTCCCTGGACCGAGACCCGGCGGCTGGCCGGCATCGAGCTGTCCCGCGCCGAGATGAAGGTCACCCTGGAGGCCCTCGGCTTCCACGTCGCCGGTTCCGGCGACCGGGTGAAGGTGCTCACCCCCTCCTGGCGCCCGGACGTCGAGGGCAAGGCCGACCTCGTCGAGGAGATCGTGCGCATCGCCGGGCTCGACCGCATCGAGCCCAAGCCCCTGCCGCGCATCGAGGCGGCTTTGGGCAAGCCGGTGCTGACCGTGATGCAGAAGCGCACCCGCCTCGCCAAGCGGGCGCTGGCCAGCCGCGGCCTCGTCGAGGCCGTGACCTGGTCGTTCATCCCCCACGACGACGCCGTGCTGTTCGGCGGCGGCGGGGCCGACCTGGCGCTGGCGAACCCCATCGCCGCCGATCTCTCCGACATGCGCCCGAGCCTGGTGCCGGGCCTGCTGCGCGCCGCCCAGCGCAACGCCGACCGCGGCAGCGCCGACGTCGCCCTGTTCGAGGTCGGCCAGTGCTTCGCCACCGACCAGCCCGAGGGGCAGACCATCCGGGCGGCCGCCATCCGCCGCGGCACCGCCACCCAGGCCGGCGCCGGCCGCCACTGGGACGGGCGCACCGCGACGGTCGACGCCTTCGACGCCAAGGCCGACGCCCTGGCGCTCCTGGCGGCTCTGGGCATCCCCACCGGCGGCCTGCAGGTCGTGGCCGGCGGGCCGGACTGGCTGCATCCGGGCCGCTCCGGCACCCTGCAGTTCGGCCCGAAGAACCCGGTCGGATCGTTCGGCGAGGTGCATCCGCGCGTGATGAAGGCCCTCGACCTCAAGGGCCAGCTCGTCGCCTTCGAGATCGCCCTCGACGCGGTGCCGCTTCCGAAATACCGTGCCACCAAGGTCAAGCCGAATCTCGTCCTGTCGGACTTCCAGCCGATCTCCCGCGATTTCGCCTTCGTGGTCGGCCGGGACGTCGCGGCCGGCGACGTGGTGAAGGCCGCCCAGGCCGCCGAGCGCAAGCTCGTCACCGGCATCGACGTGTTCGACGTCTACGAGGGCGTCGGCATTCCGGAGGGCTCGAAGTCGGTGGCGATCGCGGTCCGGCTCCAGCCGGTGGACCACACCCTCACCGATGCGGAGATCGAGGCGGTCTCCGCCCGGATCGTCGCCGAGGTCGCACGCAAGACCGGGGCGACGCTCCGCTCCTGAAACCTCTCTCCTCCTGACAGGACAGGCCAACGATGCTCGATCCGGATCTCGTCGCCGTGCTCTCGGCCGCCCCGTACCTGCCGGTGCCCGAGATGCGCGCGGCGCTGGCGGAGCCGGACCGCATCGCCGACGCGGTGCTCGACGTCCTGGATCGGTCATCCCGGGAGCCGGGCCTGACGGAGGCCGAGGCCGAACTGATGTTCTGGGGCCTGCACATCCTCGCCGCCGCCCAGGACACCCGGGCCTACCGGCCGCTGATCCGGCTGCTCCACGCGGACGGGGACACGCTCGACACCCTCCTCGGCGACGTGATGACCACGACCCTGACCAAGGTCCTGATCAGCGTCTTCGACGGCGACGTCGAGCCGGTCTTCACCCTGCTGCTGGACAGCACTGTCGACTCCATCGTGCGGAACGAGGCCTTCGCCGCCGTGGCCTACCTGAGCGAGGTCGGGCGCATTCCGCGCGACCAGGTCCACGACCTGCTGGTCCGCTTCGACGACAAGCGGGCCGCCGTGGAAGTCGATCCGGCCTGGGCGGGCTGGGAGGAGGCGATCGCCCTCATGGGCTTCCCCGAGCTGGAGCCCCGCGTCGCCGCCGCCCGCGAGGACGGCCGGCTCACCCCGACGAACAGCGATCCGACCTGGTTCCCCGAAGCCCTGCGCGAGACGGTGAAGCGCCGCGATCCCGCCCGCTTCAACCCCGAGCGCTTCGGTATCCTCGACGACCCCCTGACGGACCTCGCCTGGGCGGCGGAGGGCTTCGGCCAGCCGATCGTCAACCCGCTCAAGCATGTCGGCCGCAACGACCCGTGCCCCTGCGGCAGCGGCAAGAAGTTCAAGAAGTGCTGCCTCGACAAGGTCGCGGCCTGACGCGGCCACGGTTCGGCGCGATGGAAGCCGGGGGGGGCGACGGGGCCCGCGCGGCCATCCGCCCGCCGGCCGGCAACGGCGTGTCGCCGCATCGCGGGTGAAGCGGCGGCGCCGACTTGGTTAATCCTGCGCGATGAAAGTCTCGCATGGTCAGGCGGCGTTTTAATCCCGTCCGACCGGAACAAAATACCAGCAAAGGCCGGTGCGATTCAGGCGTTTCAGCCTTGGCCGGCCCCTTGTGCGGGGCAGCGTGACCGAACATATTTGCTCACGAGGCGCCGCTTGGCGCCAAGAGGTCCTGTGCGTGAGCCTCATTCCGAAATCACACGCTGAGAGAGCTTCCAAGGGAAACTCCCATGGCATTCGATAACAGCCCCTTCCGGTACGGCGCCCAGCCGACCGGGTATGCCGGCAGCCAGGTCGAGATCGACCAGGGCCTGCGTACCTTCATGCTCGGCGTCTACAACAACATGGTCATCGGCCTCGGGATCTCCGGTCTCGTGGCCCTCGGCCTCAACATGGCCGCCGTCGCCCAGACGGCGACCGGCCGCGTCGCCCTGACGCCGTTCGGCCAGCTGCTCTACACCAGCCCGCTCAAGTGGGTCGTGATGCTGGCGCCGCTCGCCTTCATCTTCATCTTCTCGATGCGGATGGACCGGATGTCCGCGGCCTCGGCGCGCCTGACCTTCTTCGCCTTCGCGGCGGTGATGGGCGCCTCGATGTCCTCGCTCCTCCTCGTCTTCACCGGCGCGAGCGTGGTGCGGGTGTTCTTCATCACGGCGGCGACCTTCGGCGGTCTCAGCCTCTACGGCTACACCACCAAGCGCAGCCTGTCCGGCATGGGCTCGTTCCTGGTGATGGGCCTGATCGGCCTGATCATCGCCTCGCTGGTGAACATCTTCCTCGCTTCTTCGGCGCTGCAGTTCGCGATCTCGGTGATCGGCGTGCTCATCTTCGCGGGCCTCACTGCCTACGACACGCAGAAGCTCAAGGAGATGTTCCTCTACAGCGGCGCCGATGCCGAGGGCGCGGCCA
Source organism: Methylobacterium sp. FW306-05-D (assembly GCF_058782155.1). NCBI lineage: Bacteria > Pseudomonadati > Pseudomonadota > Alphaproteobacteria > Hyphomicrobiales > Methylobacteriaceae > Methylobacterium > Methylobacterium sp. FW306-05-D. Next base: position 68,720 of record NZ_JBYSXL010000014.1, on the reverse strand, counting down.
AGCTGTCGGTGAACGGCGCCCTGACCCTGTACCTGGACTTCATCAACATGTTCCAGATGCTGCTCTCGCTCCTCGGCGACCGCCGCTGAGCGAACCGGCCAGCCGACAAGCGAAGAAAGGCCCCGGCGGGACACCGCCGGGGCCTTTTTGCTGGGCGGCGGCGGTCCTTCGAGGCTGATTTGCGCGAGGCCGATTGGTCGCAAGCGAAACCAGCCATCGGTTCGGGGCGCCTCGGGCGTGCAATCCAGAGCCGTCGACGTCAGATTCGGTACGACCTGCGCGTCTGGATCCCGGGTTCCGCTGCGCGGCCCCGGGATGACCGGGTGCTGCTACCCGGGTGTCTCGTCCGCGTCCGCTGCTGGTCGAATCCCGCAGTCCGACGGAGCAGCCGGCACCGTCGCGTCGCGAAGTCCCGTCACACCGCCCGGAGCGGCGGTTCCAGCACGGCCAGCACCCGGGCGAGGTCGGTGCCGCGCTTCATCACCAGGCCCGAGGCCGCCACCACCGCGTAGGCGCCCTGGCGCCGGGCCAGCTTCGGGTCCTTCTCCACCCGGTAGAGGGGCATCTCCGAGCTGCGCCGGTAGATCGAGAACACCGCCTTGTCCCGCCGGAAATCGAGGGCGTAGTCCCGCCACTCGCCCTGCGAGACCATCCGGCCGTAGAGGTTGAACAGCACGCGCAGCTCCGCGCGGTCGAAGGCGATCTGGGGCGGGACCGGCGCGGTCGGGAAGGGAATGACCCGGGCAGCCGCCTCGGGCCCTCGCGGATCGGCACCGGTTCTCTCGCTCATCGTCACTCCTGTTCCGGACTGATCCTCCATCATGGTGCCGGGCTTTCACCGCCGCAAGGGCGGCGATTCGCGCCTGGTCCGCGAAACACATCACCACGATTTCGCCGCCATCAGGCCCAGCGTCGGCCTTGATGAGGCGCGACACCTGTGGCCGAAACTTCGTCGGTTCCGTCCCGGCGCGGCGTCCGATCACACCGGCTCCCCAGCTCTTCGGCCGGCGCCCGGATCGGCGGCACCGACATCCCAGAGGTTTCGAGACCCAAGGACTTCAGGCCGCCTCTTCGGAGTGCGGCCCTTTTTTTGGCCCCCCGGCCGGTCCGTTTCCAAAAAGTAAGCCGCGCGGAGAAACTCCGTCTATGAAGGGGGCCTTCTTCGCCGGGGACGGGTCGTGGTCAGCTTCGATGCCGAGTTTCGCCAGACGCTCGCGACCCTGTTCGCCTGGCGTCGCGACGTGCGCCGGTTCCGGACCGATCCGGTCGACGAGGCGCTGCTGCGCCGCTGCCTCGACCTGGCGAGCTTCAGCCCCTCGGTGGGCAACAGCCAGCCCTGGCGCTTCGTCCGGGTCGCCGAGCCGGCCCGCCGCGCCGCGGTCGTCGCCAGCTTCGAGCGCTGCAACGCCGCCGCCGCCGAGGCCTACGCCGCCGACCAGCGCGAGGCCTATGTCCGCCTGAAGCTCGCCGGCCTGCGCGAAGCCCCGGTCCATCTCGCGGTGTTCTGCGACGAGGCCACCGCCACCGGGCACGGCCTCGGGCGCGCCACCATGCCGGAGATGCTGCGCTACTCCGTGGTCACCGCCGTCCAGACCTTCTGGCTCGCCGCCCGCGCCCATGGGCTCGGGGTCGGCTGGGTCTCGATTCTCGAGCCCGGCACGGTCTGCGAGACCCTGGAGGTGCCCTGTGCCTGGAGCCTGGTCGCCTATCTCTGCGTCGGCTTTCCCGTGGAGGAGCACGAGGACCCGGAACTCGTGCGCCACGGCTGGCAGCAGCGCCTCGGCAGCGGCATGGTGCTGATCGAGCGTTGACCTTGCGCGAACCGGTAAGGTCAACGAAGGCGTAAGTCGAAGCCGAGGATTCGACCGGCTCCCGGCCGCCCTGCTTTACCGCGGTTCAGGATTGCCGTGTATTACCCCGGCGCCAGCACTTCGCTTTACCGGAACGAGAACCCGCCTCCGCGATTGATGATCGGGCAAACGGTCACGCTTTCGGAGGTTCGGGTCATGGTCGGGTACGGTCAGCGGGTGGTGGCGATGGCGGGCGCCGCCCTGGGCGCGGGTGTCCTGGGTGCCGCGCTTCTCGGCGCCCCGGTCCAGGCGCGGGAAGTCGTGGCCTTCCACGACGGCGTCAGCCCGGGCTCGATCATCGTGCGCACCGCCGAGCGCCGGCTCTACCTCGTCAACGGCGACGGCACCGCGATCCGCTACCCCGTCGCGGTGGGCAAGCCCGGCAAGCAGTGGAGCGGCGCCACCCAGATCGACGGCAAGTACGTGGAGCCGGCCTGGTCGCCCCCGCGCGAGGTCAAGCGCGACAACCCGCGCCTGCCCGCCGTGATCGCCGGGGGCTCGCCCTCCAACCCGATGGGGGTCGCGGCCATGACCCTGGCCGGCGGCGAGTACGCCATCCACGGAACCAACCGGCCGAACTCCATCGGCACCTACGCGTCCTACGGCTGCATCCGGATGTACAATCAGGACATCGCCGACCTGTACGAACGCGTCTCGGTGGGGACGCAGGTCTACGTCACCCGATAGCCTCCGGACCCGCGCGACCTCGACGCGACCGCGCGGGTATTCCAGGGCTGTTCAGCGCGCCGGCGGCGTCGTCGCCTCGACCGCCGTGAAGGCCTCGAGGATGCGGTAGCTGTGCTCGGCGCCCTCCGGCACCAGCCAGGAATCGCCGGGCTCGAGCAGCACCGTCTCGCCCTCGACGATCAGCTCCGCCCGGCCGGCGATCACGTAGCCGACCGTCTCGTAGGGGCTCTTCGCCAAGGGCTTGTCCGCACGGGGGGATTCGTCGCGCCACATCCGCATCGCGATGGTCTGTCCGCGCGCCAGGGCGACCTCGCCCTGCGCATCGGCGCCCGCATTCCTGCTCGAAACCTTGATGGCCATCGTCCGTCTCCCTGCCATTGTGCCGGTGGCCGGAACAACGAGAGGGAGTTGCCGCCGTTCCGGCGGCGAAACGCCCTCAGAAGTCGACGGCGATGCCCTTGATCTCCCAGTCGTCGTAGCGCACCGGCTCCAGCCCGCCCCGGCCCTGGCGCTCCCGCCGGGCCGCGATCTCCGCCGCACGCGCATCGATCGCCGCCCGCCGCTCGGCCGCCTCCGCCAGTGCCCGTGCCGCCTCCGGCGTCAGGGCGCGTCGCTCGGTCGATGCCGCTTCCGCAACGATTTCCGTCGGCTCCGGGCTGGTCATGGCTTGCATCTCGGTCTTGCGGGTGGAAGGGCAATCGGGGATGGGCCCGTCGCGAACGGGCCCCTGGCTTTGGAAGTGGCATTCATGGCGACACGCCGCAACACGGATGCGCCGACGGCGCCGATCGACCGCAGCGTCGCGGGTCTCGCGGCGCGTCAGGTCGCCCACGGCGCGGTGGCCGACCTCATCGGCAAGACCCGCGGCTTCGCCCTCGAGGACGCCCTGGCGCAGGCGAGCCGCAACGCCGGCCTCGACGCCGCCGATGCCGGCCTCGCCCGGGCCATCGCCACCGCCACCTTCCGGCGCCTCGGCTTCCTGCGCCGGGTGCTCGCGGCCCGGATGTCGCAGGGGCTTCCCGAGGACCAGCCCCGCCTCGTGGCGCTCCTGGCCACCGGCGCCGTGCAGATCCTCGACCTCAACGTACCCGATCATGCAGCCGTCGACCTCGGCGTGCGCCTCGCCAAGGCCGATCCGCAACTCCAGCACCTCTCCGGCCTCGTGAACGCGGTCCTGCGTCGGATCGTACGTGAGCGCGACGCGATCGTGGCCGATCCCGGCGACCCGCTGGCCGACAACACGCCGGACTGGCTCGCCCGCCGCTGGCGCGCCGCCTACGGCGAGGACACCGCCCGTGCCATCGCGGCGGCCCATCTCCAGGGGGCGGCCCTCGACATCACGGTGCGCGGTGCGGCCGCCGAATGGGCCGAGCGCCTCGGCGGCGTGGCCCTCCCGACCGGGAGCCTACGCCTGCACGACGTCCATGCTGCCGTCGCCGACCTGCCGGGCTATGCCGAGGGTCGGTGGTGGGTGCAGGACGCCGCCGCGGCCCTGCCGGCCCGACTCCTCGACGTCCGCCCCGGCGAGCGCGTCGCCGACCTCTGTGCCGCCCCGGGCGGAAAGACCGCGCAACTCGCGGCGGCCGGTGCCGCGGTGCTGGCCGTCGACCGGTCGAGCCCGCGCCTGGAACGCCTCTCGCAGAACTTCGCCCGCCTCGGACTCGAGGCGGAGATCCGCGTGGGCGATGCGCTGGCGCTGCCCGACGAATCCGCGTTCGACGCGGTCCTCCTCGATGCGCCGTGCTCGGCCACCGGTACCCTGCGTCGGCATCCCGACGTGGCCTGGACCAAGACGGAGAGCGATATCAGTCGCTTGATCGGTCTGCAGAAGCGCCTGTTCGACAAGGCCGCCGCGCTGGTGCGGCCGGGCGGCCGCCTCGTCTATTGCACCTGCTCCCTGGAGCGAGAGGAGGGCGAGTATCAGGTCGCGACGTTCCTCACCCGCAATCCGGATTTCGAGCGCATGCCCGTCCAGGCCCGTGAAGTCGGCGGCTTGGCGGACCTCATCGACGCCGCCGGCGACTTGCGGACGCTGCCCGCACACCTCAATGGTCCGACGCCGGATCTGCGCGGCGGCCTGGACGGCTTCTTCGCGAGCCGCCTGCGCCGAAAGGACTGACCGATGCGTAGGGGGCAGGGCCTGCGCGGCGCCATTCCGGCGGCGGTCGTGCTGGGGTCGCTCGCGTGCGGAGCGGTCCCGGTCCATGCGCAGTTCGATCCCCGCATCCTGCCGCTGCACCCGACCTACGTCCGCAATCCCACCTGCGGGCCGGTCGAGACCAGCATTCCCTTCGAGGAGCACGAGGGGACGCGGGATGTCGCCCTGTCGCCGTCGCCGCGCGAGATGCCGCTGAACCAGGGCGAGAGCGCGATCTGCTTCGCCTACGCCACTGCCGACATGATCTCGCATCGGCTCGGACGCCAGATCGCACCGCTCGACGTCGCGACGAAATACTACTTCGCGGACCCGGAGCGCCTGACCAAGATTCCGGCCCTGCGCGAGCATCTGACGGCGCATCCGAACTGGCGGGCCGACATCGCCTGGAGCCGCAACGCCGCCGAGATGTCCAGTCTCGGAAACCCGAAGCTGCTGCCGTACTTCGACAAGATCGAGGGCGGCGAGGAGGATACGGCGGCCCTGCTCTACAACATCGGCGGCCTCTGCGAGGACCGCGACCTACCCTCCAACGATGGCTATCGCTACGTCAATCCGACGTTGCGGCGCCTGCGCTACCGAAGCCGTCTCGCGCCTGGCCGGATGAGTTTTCGCAGCCTGGCCGGAACGGTCCCGCACCTGCGTCACCTGCAGACCGATACCTTCAATGCGGGCTGGATCGCCCATGTCGAGGCGCGCTGCCGACGGAAGCCCCTGCCGGTGCCGCTTCTGCCGGTGTCCTACCGGGTCGCCGCCAACCAAGCCGAGTTCGTCGAGATGCGGGACTCGGGCACGCCGCCCGGCCCGCGCGCGATCGGCCGCATCCTGTCGATGATCGACTACGCCCTCGACCATGGTCGTGTTCCGACCATCGGCTACAGCTGGTACCTCCTGGAAGATCGCGATCCGAAGGACCCGGATATCCACGCGGACCATGCCAGCCCGGTGATCGGGCGCCGAAAGGTAGGCGGTCGCTGCGAGTACCGGGTGCAGGACAACACCGGGGAGTACTGCGCCCGCATGCGCCCGGGCATGCGCGAGGCCTGTGAGAACGGGCGGGTCTGGGTCGACGAAGAGTCTCTCCGCCGCACGCTCTACAGCGTCACCTACCTGCGCTGAACCGCCTTGCCGCCCTCGACGCTCAGAGCAGTCGTCGGTCGAGGCGCAGGATGCGGCAGGGTTCGCCCGCCCTGGCGGCCGGCGCGTACGGAGCACGGATCAGCAGCGCCTCGGCCGAACCCAGGATGAAGAGCATCGAGGAATCCTGCCGATTTTCGGGATGCACCACCGGGAGTCGGTCGGGCGACGTCGCGATCCGAGACCGGAGGTAATCCTGGCGCAGATCGTTCTCGGCAAGGTCACAGCCGAGGATGGCCGGTTCGGACAGGTCGGCGGACGCGCGCGGATCGCCGAGGAGCGCGCGGATCGCCGGAACCACGAACAGCATTCCGCAGACCACCGAGGCCACGGGATTCCCGGGAAGGCCGAGGACGGCCATCCGACCGAGGCGCCCGTGCATCAGTGGCTTCCCGGGCCGGAGGGCGACGCGCCAGAAGCCGAGCTCCAGACCGCGCGTCCGCAGCGCGGATTGCACGAGGTCATGGTCGCCGACGGAGGCGCCGCCCAGTGTGATCAGCAGATCGGCCTCGGCCGACACCGCGCGCAGGATCGCCTCGTCGAGGGCGGCGAGCGTATCTCCGGCGATTCCGAGATCGACCGCCTCGGCGCCGGCTTCCTGCACCAGGGCCCCCATCGCGAGCCCGTTCGAGGCGACGATCTGGTCCCACCGCGCCGGTTCGCCCGGCGTGACCAACTCGTCCCCGGTGGCGAGGATCGCCACGCGCGGACGCCGCCGGACCGGGAGAATGCCGTGGCCTCCGGCCGCCGCCAGAGCGATCCGGCGCGAATCCAGGCGATCGCCGGCGGCGAGCAAACGATCGCCGGTTCGGAAGTCGAGGCCACTCGGGCGGATGAAGCGCCCGGCAGGCACCGGTTTCCGTCCGATGACGGCCTCCGGCGTCGCTTCGGCGTTCTCCTGGATCAGGATCGCATCGGCCCCCTCCGGCACGGGCGCGCCGGTGAAGATTCGCACCGCTTCGCCGCGTTCCACCGTACCGGCGAAGCCGTGGCCGGCCGAGCTGGTGCCGATGATCCGCAGGCTGGTAGGTGCCTCGGCGAGGTCGACACTGCGGACGGCGTAACCGTCCATGGCCGATGCGGCGAAGGGCGGCTGCGTACGGGTCGCGGACAGGTCGGCCGCGAGCGTGCGTCCGGCGGCCTGCGCGATGGGAACGGTCTCGGACTCGACCGGATCCGGGATGGAGGCGAGCACCCGAGACAGCGCCTCGGCGACCGGGATCATGCTCCCGGATCCCTTTCTTCTCGGAGGCGTGCTGCTCAAGCGTGATCCTCGGCGCGATAGGCGCCGGAACGCCCGCCATCCTTGGCAAGCAGCCGGATGCCCTCGATGCGCATGCCGCGATCGGCTGCCTTCACCATGTCGTAGATCGTCAGGCAGGCGACCGAGACGGCGGTCAGCGCCTCCATCTCGACGCCGGTCGGCCCGAGCACCCTCACCTCCGCCGTCACCCGTAGGCCCGGCAGGCTGTCATCGGCCTCGCAGTCGACGCGGACCTTCGAGAGCAGGAGAGGGTGGCAGAGGGGGATGAGTTCGTGCGTGCGCTTGGACGCCATGATCCCGGCCAGTCGCGCGGTGCCGATGACATCGCCCTTCTTCGCGTCGCCCTCGCGGATCAGGCGCAGGGTCTCGGGCAGCATCACCACCGAGCCGGTGGCCCGTGCCGTGCGGGTGGTGGCCTCCTTCTCCGAGACATCGACCATGTTGGCCGCACCGGAGGCGTCGAGATGTGTGAGCTCGGCCATCGGCGTCCTCAGGCCTTCGCGTCGCCGAAGAGCAGGCGTCGGGTCGCCGCGGTGACGTCGGCCTCGCGCATCAGGCTCTCGCCGACCAGGATGGTATCCAGACCGTTTTCCGCGAGACGGACCACGTCGGCATGCCCGGCGATCCCGCTCTCGGCCACCGCGATCCGGTCGGCGGGCACACCCTCGGCAAGGCGGATCGCGGTTTCAAACGAGACCTCGAAGGTTTTCAGGTTGCGGTTGTTGATGCCCACCAGCCGCGTACCGAGGGGGAGCGCACGCGCCAGTTCCTCGGAATCATGCACTTCGACGAGAACATCCATGCCGAGGTCGTGCGCGGTCTCCACGAGGGCGGCAGCTTCCTCGTCGTCGAGGCAGGCCATGATCACGAGGATGCAATCGGCTCCCCAGGCGCGCGCCTCGAACACCTGGTAGGGCTCGAACAGGAAGTCCTTGCGCAGGACCGGCAGCGAGCAGGCGGCGCGTGCGTCGGTGAGATATTCGGGCTTGCCCTGGAAGGAGGGCGTATCGGTCAGCACCGACAGGCATGTCGCGCCGCCGGCCTCATAGGCGGCGGCGAGGACGGCCGGGTCGAAGTCGGCGCGGATCAGGCCTTTCGAGGGGGAGGCCTTCTTCACCTCGGCGATGAGGGCCGGTCGCTCCTGGGCGATATGTCTGGCGATGGCGTCTGCGAAGCCGCGGGGGGGCGAGACGTTGGCGATGCGCTTCTCGAGCTTGGTCTGCGGGACTCGCAGCTTCGCCTCGGCGATCTCGCGCCGCTTGTAGGTCTCGATGCGGGCCAGCACGTCCTTGCGCTCGGCGGGAGCGATCTCGGAAACCGGGCCGGGCCGGGGCTCGGAACCGGGTTTGGACATGGCCTCGGACTTGGACTCGGACTTGGGCTCGGACATGACGGACTTTCAGGCGTTCGAGCGAAGGTTCGAGAGACGGACCAGGGTCTTGAGTGTGGCGCGCGCGGCGCCGCTGTCGAGGGCCTCGCCGGCCCGCATGACGCCTTCGGAAAGGGAGTGTGCAGCCTCGGCCACCACGAGCGCGGCGCCGGCATTCAGCACGGCGATGTCGCGATAGGCGTTGCGGGCACCATCCAGAACCTGTCCCAGGGCGACGGCGTTGTGCGCCGGGTCGCCGCCCCGCAGGGCGTCCAGGCTATGGAGTGGGAGGCCGACCTCGCGTGGATCAATGGTAAAGTGGGAGACCCGGCCTCCCTCCAGCGCCACCACCGCGGTGGGACCGGTCACGGTGATCTCGTCGAGGCCGTCGCTGCCATGTACGGTCCAGACCCGATCGCTGCCGAGTTCGGCCAGCACGCCCGTCAGCGGCTCGGCCCAAGCCGGGGACGAGACCCCGAAGAGCTGGCGTCGTACGCCGGCCGGATTGGCCAGCGGGCCGAGCATGTTGAAGATCGTCCGTGTCGGCAGTTCCGCGCGCACCGGGGCCACGTGGCGCATGGCGGCATGGTGCGTCTGCGCGAACATGAAGCACAATCCCGCCTCGGCCAGACACAGGCTCAACTCGTCGGGGGCGAGCCCGATGCGTACGCCGAGTGCCGCGAGGACGTCCGCGGCGCCCGAGCGCGAGGTGGCGGCCCGGTTGCCGTGCTTGGCCACCGGCACGCCACAGGCGGCGGTGATGATCGCGGCCAGGGTGGAGACGTTGTAGCTGCCCGAGTGATCGCCGCCGGTGCCGACCACGTCGACGGCGCCCGGGACGCTGCGCACCGGCAGCATCCGCGCACGCATGGCCTCCACGGCACCGACGATCTCCTCCGGTGCCTCGCCGCGGACCTTCAAGGCAACGAGAAAGGCGCTGGCCTGGACAGGCGTCACCTCTCCCGAGAGGAGGTCGTCGAAGGCCCGGCGGGCCTCGTCGCGCGTGAGGCTCGCACCCATGGCGACCTTCGCGAGGAGGGGCTTGAAGGATTCCATGGAACTCGGGCGCGGCATTCCGGTGCTGAGGCCGGGATTATTCCTGAGGGACGACGCGTCCCGTCAATGCACGCCGTCGCGCCCCTTGTCACGCGCCGCGTTCCACGCCGCCGCAATGTCGAGGAAATTCCGAAGAATCTGCGAGCCGTGATGCGAGAGGATGCTCTCGGGGTGGAACTGCACGCCGTGCACGGGCCGGTGGGTATGCTGAAGCCCCATGATCAGGCCGTCGGCTTCCGCCGTGACGGCGAGATCGGTCGGACAGCCGCCACGCTCGACGACGAGGGAATGATAGCGGGTGGCATCGAAGGGCCCGTTGAGGCCGCGGAAGATACCGGAGGCGCGGTGCTGGATGCTCGAAACCTTGCCATGCATCGGCGTCGGGGCCCGCACGACATCGCCGCCGAAGGCCTGACCGATGGCCTGCAGTCCGAGACAGACCCCGAAGATCGGGATCTCGGCCGACAGATCCCGGACGACGTCAAGGCAGATGCCAGCCTCGTTGGGGGAGCAGGGGCCGGGCGACAGCACCACGGCGTCCGGCCGGCGCGTCCGGATCTCATCGGTGGTGATCGCATCGTTGCGCACCACGTCGATCGAGCCGCACAGGGGGCCGATCAGGTGGACGAGATTCCAGGTGAAGGAATCGTAGTTGTCGATGACGAGGACGTCGGACATGGGCGGCTCACGCGCAGGCATGCAAGCGGTTTGACCGGACTCCTTCGAGGGGTCAACACATGCCCGTGCCGAGCGCTACTGCCCCCGGCGCGCGCGGCTGGCGAACAGAACGGCATCCTCTGCGGCCCGGAACAGCGCCTTGGCCTTGTTGACGCATTCCTGCTGTTCGGACGTCGGGTCTGAATCGTAGACGATGCCGGCCCCGGCCTGGACGTGCATGCGACCGTCCTTCACCAGGGCCGTGCGGAGCACGATGCAGGTATCCATCTCGCCGCGTGCGCCGAAATAACCGATGCAGCCGCCATAGGGGCCGCGCTTCTCGCGCTCCAGCTCGTCGATGATCTCCATGGCGCGCACCTTCGGCGCTCCCGAGACGGTGCCGGCCGGAAAGCCGGCAGCCAGTGCCGCCAGGGCGTCGTGCTTCGGGTCGAGGTCGCCCTCGACGTTCGAGACGATGTGCATGACCTGGCTGTAAAATTCGAGGAAGAACGAGCCCGTCACCGTGACGCTGCCGATGCGCGCGACGCGCCCGACGTCGTTGCGCCCGAGATCGAGCAGCATGAGGTGCTCGGAACGCTCCTTCGGATCGGCGAGCAGCTCTTCCGCCAAGGCCTTGTCCTCGGCCGGCGTCGCACCGCGCCGGCGCGTGCCGGCGATTGGCCGGATGGTGACGCGGCCATCCCGCACCCGCACCAAGATCTCCGGCGAGGAGCAGACGAGCTGGAAATCCTCGAAATCGAGGTAGCACAGGAACGGGGCAGGATTTGTCCGGCGCAGAGAGCGATAGAGGGCCAGCGCCGGCAGAGTGAAGGGCGCCTCGAAACGCTGCGACAGCACGACCTGGAACACGTCACCGGCGACGATGTACTCCTTGGCCCGGGCCACCATCGCCAGATATGCCTCGGGCGTCGTGTTCGAGACCGGTTCAGGATGCGCGATGGCCCGCGGGTCGATGCGTGCCTCGACGGGGAGGGGGCCTTCGAGGACCTCGGCGACCCGCTCCAGTCGGGCAAGCGTCGTCTCATAGGCGGTACGAGCGCCGGTGCCCGGCGCCGGGCGCACCGGGCCGACCACCGTGATGAGATCTCGGACCGAGTCGAAGACGACCATGACGCGTGGGCGCACCAGGATCGCGTCCGGCACGCCCACCGGATCGGGATTCGGCGCGCCGAGATTCTCCATGGCGCGGGCCATGTCGTAGCCGAGATAGCCGAACAGGCCGGCTGCCATGGGCGGCAACACATCGGTGTCACCCTCCGCACCGATGGCGCTCTCGGCGATCAGGTTGCGCAGGCTTTCGAGGGGTGCCGCATCCTCCGTAACGAACTCGGAGAGATCCGGCCCTCGAGCGATCTCAGCCCGTCCGTTCCGACAGCGCCACGCCAGGTCGGGGTCCAGGCCGATCATCGAATAGCGTCCACGCACCACCCCGCCCTCGACCGATTCGAGCAGAAAGGCCGTCCCGGCGTGCTGCGCGCGCAGCTTCAGGAAAGCAGCGACCGGGGTCTCGAGGTCCGCCACCAGGGTGATGCTCAAGAGTGCGGGACGGCCAGCACCGTATGCGTCCGCGAAGGCCGTGAAGGCGGGGTCCTGGAAGTCAGACACCTGGGTCATCGCCGGATCAGTACTCGCCACCGCCGATAGCCCGACGGAAGGCCGCCTGGTTTATGGTCACGCCCACCGAGGTCTGCACGTCGCCGATGTACTCGCCGAGGACGTCGTCGGCGATCGTCGGCTGGAAGCGCTTGGTGATCGCATCGTCCTCCGATGAGCCTGGCACGAAGGCCGGCATCGTCGCGGCGGTGACCTTGAAGAGCGCGCGACTCTCTCCGGCTTCGGCCGAGGCCGACTTATCGACAGCCGTGGCGAAGACACGATTGACCACTTCGGCCGTCAGGTCGCCCTGCGCCTGGTTACGGGCTAGGTCTGTCAGGATCTGGACATTGAGTCCGGCATCCGCCGCCACGGCGTCGACGGCCTCGCCCTTGTCGAGGCGCGCAGACAATTCCTTCGCTTTCGCCAGGAGGCGGCTCTGGACCTCAGCGGCGCGCCAGCGGCTGACGACCTCTTCGCGGACCTCATCGAGAGGCTTGTCGTGTGCTCGGTCGACGCCGGTCACGTCATACCAGACGTATCCGCCGGTCTTGGTGCGCAGGGGCTCGTTGTCGCCGCCCATCTCGGCCCGGAACAAGGCTGTGAGGGTGGTATCCCGGTCCGGAATGCCTTCGACGGTCTTACCCGCAGGATCGAGGCCCTGTGCGGTGACGGCCGAGATGGTTTTCAGCGGAAGGTCCCGCTCCTTCGCGATGTCGGCCAGGGGCTTCGAGTTTGCGCGCTGCTCCTCGATCGCGTCATGCGTCGCGTCGATGCCGCTGTTGGCCCGCTCCAGAGCGATGGTCCTGGCGATATCGGCCGAGACGTCGGCTAGCGGCTTCACCGTCTCCGGTTGAATAGCGGTGACGCGCAGGAGAACGGTGCCGAAGCGGCCCTTCACCGGCGGGCTCACCGTGCTCAGCGGCAGGCTGAAGGCGGTGTCGGCCACGGCGGGATCGAATAGCTCGGCCTTCGACAGGGTGCCGAGGGAAAGGTTCCTGGGATCGGCGCCAGTCTCGGCGGCGACCGCTTCGAACGGCTTCTCGCCGGACTCGACCGCCTTGCGGGCAGCCTCGGCCGCAGCTTGGTCGGGGAAGACGATCTGCTGGATCGTGCGGCGTTCCGGCGTCCCGTACCGGCTCTTCTCGGCGTCGTAGCGTTTGGCGATGTCCTCGGCGGTCACGCTCTCCGGCTTGGCCATCGCCTGTGGATCGAGGACCAGAAGGGTGACGGCGCGCGCTTCCGGAGCACGGAAGGCCGACTTATTCTCTTCGTAATACGCCTTCACCGCCTCTTCCGACGGCGCCGGGATGTCGCCGGCCACGGATGGCGGCAGCATCAACAGGGCCACCGAACGGCGCTCCGTGGTGTAGCGGTGCACCGCCTCGCGCAGCGCCTCGGGGACGTGCAGATCGGCCGCGACCGCCTCGGCGAGTTGCAGACGGGCGGCGACGGCGCGCTGCTCGCGCACGAAGGTCGCCTCGTTGATGCCGGCGCGCTGGAGCGTCTGGTAGAAAAGCGCGGGATCGAACTTGCCGTCGGCGCCCTGGAAGCTCTTTTCCTCCTGGATCGCGCGCAACACGGCCGCGTCGGGGATGCTCAGTCCGAGGGCGACGGTCTGCTGGTCGAGGGAAGCTTCGCTGACGAGCTGCGCCAGCACCTGCCGGTCGATGCCGAGGGCCCGGGCCTGATCTGGGGTCAGCGTGCGGCGGGTCTGGCTCTGATAGCGCTGAAGCTGGTTCTGATAGGCGCTGCGCACGGTCTCGGCCGAGATCTGCGCCCGGCCGACGGTGGCCACGCTGGTGGACGAGCCCGCGCGGAAGAATTCCTCGACGCCGAAGATCGCCACGCCGGCGATCAGGAAGGTGAAGACCACCGTGAGGATGATCTTGCCGAGCCAGTGCTGGCTGGCCTTGCGCATGTTCTGCAGCATCGAACGTCCGGGTACCCGTCGCGTAGGCGCCCGAGGGCGCCTGTCATTCCTGGGAAAGTCGCCCGCGATAGACCATCCAGGCTGTCACCGCAAAGGGCGTTCGTGGTTTGCGCGGCCTCCGAGGCTCTGTTAGGGCCGGCTCAACCGCGAAGCGAAGCCATAGAAGCCACATCAGCGAGGAACGGGATGACGAAGTCGGGGCGACGGCCGCTGGTGGCGGGCAACTGGAAGATGAACGGGCTGCGCAGCTCGGTCTCCGTGGTTGAGGCCGTCCGCAATGGCCTGACCGCCGACCTGCTCGAGACGGTCGACGTCCTGATCTGCCCACCCTCGACCCTGATCGCCTCGTGCGTCGCTGCGGCCTACGGCTCGCCCATCGCCATCGGTGGCCAGAATCTGCACGCCAAGCCGAACGGCGCCTTCACCGGTAGCATCTCGGCGGAAATGCTAGCGGATCTCGGCGCTTCCTACGTTATCGTCGGCCATTCCGAGCGCCGCGCCTATCATCACGAGACCGATGACGGCGTCCATGCCAAGGCGCTCGCTGCCCGGCGCGCCGGTCTCTGCGGCATCATCTGCGTCGGCGAGACGAAGGAGGAGCGCGAGGAGGGACGGACCCTCGACATCGTGCGCGCGCAACTCGCGATCGGCGTGCCCAAGGGGGCCACCGCCAAGGACACCGTGATCGCTTACGAGCCGGTCTGGGCGATCGGTACCGGCCTCACACCGACTCCGGCCGACATCGCCGAGGTTCACGCCTCGCTGCGTGAAATGCTGGGGCAGCTCATCGGTGCCGAGGCCCAGGCGGTGCGCATCCTCTACGGCGGCTCGGTGAAGCCCAGCAACGCGCGCGAACTGATGGCGGTGGAGAACGTCGACGGCGCGCTCGTGGGCGGCGCCAGCCTCGTCGCCGACGACTTCCTCGGAATCGCCCGAGCCTACCTGCGCTGATCAGCGGCTGGTAAACCCGCCGCCCGCCGCTTCGACGATTCGCCGTTGGAGCTTCATGTCGATGACGCGACAGGTGAGATGATCTGGCGGTCGGACGAGGATCGCGCCTGGGCCGTCGAGGAGGCTTGCCGCAACGCACGTCCCTCGCCGCGGGAGATCGTTCTCGGGGGCTGGGTCCTGCGCGCGTCGGGCGGCCCGACGCGGCGGACGAATTCGCTCAATCCCCTGCGCGGCTGGCGCGACGACCCTGCTGCCGTCGTCGCTGAGGCCGAAGCCGTCTATCGAAGCCTCGGCCAGCCCCTGATCGTCCGCGTGCCCGACCTCGTCCCTGAGATGGATCTCGTCCTCGACGGGCTCGGATTCCGGCGCGAGGGCGAGACCTGCACGCTCGTTGCGGAGCTTTCGCCGGGCACTGAGCGCGATATCGGCGATGTCTGCCTCACCGAGACACCGGATGCGACGTGGTTGGCGGCCCACGGCGATTGCGAGGGCGTGGGGTCGGAGGTGGCCCGGAAGTGCTACCGTGCCTCGGTCGAGTGCCTGATCCTGCCGAGAATGTTCGCTCGGCGCGTCGAAGGGGCCCGGACGGTCGCCGTCGCCTATGGGGCCGTGCACCGGGGCATCCTCGTCTTCGAGTCCGTGGCGACCCATCCGGCTCACCGTCGTGCGGGACATGCGCGCAGCCTGATCCTGGCCCTGATGGCGTGGGCGCGCCGTGAAGGCGCGACCAGTGCATGCCTTCAGGTGGTCGCCGAGAATCTGCCGGCCCGCACCCTCTATGCGGGTTTGGGGTTCACCCGGAGCCTCTACGGATATCGCTACCGCCGCCGGGGCTGACTTCTGCGATGCCCGGTGTGCCTCACAGCTTGAACGCCTGCCGTGCCAACAGACGCCAGTGTCCACCGTCCCGATGCCAGACCTGAAGCACCCCGATATGCACGGGCACGGTCTTGCCGTTCGCGATCGTTTCGCCGTCAAAGACGTGCCGGACCACTGCGGTCTCCCCGACGACGGAGGCGGTGCGATTCGCCAGCGTGATGCTGGGAAAGCTGGAGCGCCGGCTGGTGAGGGCCTCGACGAAGGTGGCCTTGTCCTGCACGGTGCCGCTCGAGTGGCCGTAGCTCAGTCCGTCGAGAACGAGCGCATTCAGCGCAGTCCCATCGGCGGCGAGCATGGCCTGCGTCAGGGCATCCACCGCAGCTTCGACCTCTCTTTCGGCGTCGGCGGCTCGGATCGGAAGGGCGGCCAGACATGCCGCGGAGACGACGACGCTCAGCAGGAATCCCCGAAAGTACGAACGAGACTTGGCCAACGCGTTCATCCTCCATGGTCGGGCTTCGAAGCCCCGTCATCTTCGAGCAAGGCGGACCCTACTCCGATCGGGAAACAGTGTAAGCCCGGCTCGGCTCGGTCGGGAAAGCGCTCGGCTCCGGCCTGAGGGCCTTCAGGGATCGCGTCGGCACACGGGTCCGGTTGGCGCGCGGGGCCATCTGGTGTATGGCCCCGCGGATATGTCGGCGGCGCCAGGACTCTCCGGCCCGTGGTGCACCCGTGCTCGATCCGCTTCCCCGGCGATCGGCGTGCGGGAGATGAAGCTTCCGGAAACCCGATGCAGACCGTTCTGATCTCGATCCATCTCATCGTCGTCCTCGGCCTGATCGCCGTGGTCCTGCTCCAGCGCTCCGAGGGCGGTCTCGGACTCGGCGGCGGCGGCAGCGGCGGCGTTGCGGGGTTCATGACCGGTCGCGGTCAGGCCAACGCCTTGACGCGCGCGACGGCAATTCTCGCGGCGCTGTTCTTCACCACCAGCATGGCGCTGGCGATCCTGTCTCACCGGAGTGCTGCGCCGCGGTCGATCCTGGAAGGAACCGGAACGAGCCAGCCTGTGACGCAGCCCAACGCCGGCAACCTGCTCGATACCCTGCGGGGCCAGGGCGGTGCCCAGCCCACGGCTCCGGTTCAGCCCGGCACCCCTGCCCAGGTTCCCGAGACGGCCCCGGCTCAACCGGCCGTGCCGCAGGCGCCGCAGTCCCGCTGATCGAGCGTCGGGGGCGCCTCGATCCGTCGCTGGGTCGTAACGGAAACGCGATGGGCTCGCTGAGCTTCTTTGATTCAGCCGAGAACACAGTTCGTTGAGAGATGCGGCGTCCAAGTGATTGGACGCCGATCATCGTTGGAATGCCGATCGGACGACGTCCTCGACGCGCATGCGCTCGCATCGCGGGGGATAGGCGTTTTTGTTGTTTGGCGAATCGTTCTCCCTTGTTTATGGACCGAGGCCCATGACGCGGTACGTATTCATCACCGGCGGCGTGGTCTCCTCGCTCGGTAAGGGTCTCGCATCGGCAGCGCTCGCTGCTCTGCTGCAGGCGCGAGGCTACAAGGTCCGCCTACGCAAGCTCGATCCCTACCTGAACGTCGATCCGGGCACGATGAGCCCGACGCAGCACGGCGAGGTCTTCGTCACGGACGACGGTGCCGAGACGGACCTCGACCTCGGGCATTACGAGCGCTTCACCGGATTGCCGGCGACGCGGGCCGATAACATCACCACCGGGCGGATCTACCTCGACATCATCACCAAGGAGCGGCGCGGAGACTATCTCGGCGCGACGATCCAGGTGATCCCGCACGTCACCAACGCGATCAAGACCTTCGTCCTCGAAGGCAACGAGGCTTTCGACTTCGTGCTGGTAGAGATCGGCGGCACCGTCGGCGACATCGAGGGCCTTCCCTTCTTCGAGGCGATCCGACAGCTCGGGCAGGAATTGCCGCGTGGGGCCACGGCCTTCGTGCACCTGACCCTGCTGCCCTACATTCCCTCCGCCGGCGAGCTGAAGACCAAGCCGACGCAGCACTCGGTCAAGGAGCTGCGCTCCATCGGCATCCAGCCCGACATGCTGCTCTGCCGCTGCGATCGTCCGATCCCCGCCGATGAGCGGCGCAAGCTCGGCCTATTCTGCAATGTGCGCGAGACCGCCGTGATCGAGGCGCGCGACGTCGCCTCGATCTACGACGTGCCGCTCTCCTATCGCGAGGCCGGGCTGGACCGGGAGGTGCTGGCGCATTTCGGCCTGCCGTCGCAGGACGAGCCCGATCTGTCGCGCTGGCGGACGATTTCGGAGCGGGTGCGGAACCCCGAGGGGGAAGTCTCCATCGCGATCGTGGGCAAGTACACGGGCCTCAAGGACGCCTACAAGTCGCTCACCGAGGCGTTGACCCACGGCGGCATCGCCCACCGGGTCAAGGTCAACCTCGAATGGATCGAGGCCGAGGTGTTCGAACGCGAAGACCCCGCGCCGTTCCTCGAAGGCATCCACGGGATCCTGGTGCCGGGCGGCTTCGGTCAGCGCGGTGCCGAGGGCAAGATCCGCGCGGCTCGCTACGCCCGCGAGCGCAAGATCCCGTATTTCGGCATCTGCTTCGGCATGCAGATGGCGGTGATCGAGGCCGCCCGTTCGCTCGCCGGCGTCGTGGATGCCAACTCGACGGAGTTCGGCGAGACCACCGAGCCGGTGGTCGGCCTCCTGACCGAATGGCTGAAGGGCAACGAGCTGGAGCGTCGCGCCGCGGCCGGCGATCTCGGTGGAACGATGCGCCTCGGGGCCTATCAGGCGAGCCTGCGCCCGGATTCGAAGATCGCCGAGATCTACGGCAGAACCGACATCTCCGAGCGCCATCGCCACCGCTACGAGGTCAACATGGCCTATCGCGAGTGCCTGGAGGCCAAGGGGTTGCGCTTCTCGGGCCTCTCGCCGGACGGGCTCCTGCCTGAGACCGTCGAGCATGTCGGGCATCCGTGGTTCATTGGCGTGCAGTTCCATCCGGAACTGAAATCCCGGCCCTTCGAGCCGCACCCGCTGTTCGAGAGCTTCATCGGCGCCGCGATGGTCCAGAGCCGGCTGGTCTGATCGCCGAGGGGGCGCCGCATGACGTCGATCGCGGGGCTCGGTCCGTTCCTGGCCTATCTGACTGTCTCTCTCGGGCTGATCACCGTCTATCTCGCCGTCTATCTTCAAGCGACGGGACATCGCGAACTGGCGCTGATCCGTCAGAACAATCTCGCAGCGGCGATCGCCCTCGGCGGCAGTCTGGTCGGCTACACGCTGCCGCTCGCCGTCTCGATCCACAATGCCCAGTCGATCCTCGACTGCATCGTCTGGGGGCTGGTGGCGCTCATCGTACAGGTGGCGGTCTATCTCGCCACACGACTGCTCCTCCCCGATGTGTCCCGCCGCATCGAGGCCGGGGAGACAGCGAGCGCCATGCTGCTCGCGGCAACCTCCCTGGCAGGCGGCATCGTCGACGCCGCGGCGATGACCTACTGAGCCGATTTCGGGCATCGCCTCCCGCAACGCCTTCCCGGCGGTCAAGCTCATCACCACATCCTCATTCAGCCGCCCGAACGCAGCGGCAAGGAGCTGGCCGCGAGACGCGGTCTGAACGGGAATGTCTTCGAAGGACGAAACGGACGGGACCGGAGAGAGCCGGGGCCTCAAGCGCTCTGAGACCGTGACGCTGATCCTCCTGGCGGGTGCGGGCGCGGCAGCGGTGGCCCTGGCGAGGGTCGATCCGACGCAGCGGATGGAGGACATCCGGATCTATCCGAATGCCGAGGCCTGCAGCGCGGGCCGGGTCCGGACAGCGGGGGAGTGCCGAACGGATTACGCGAAAGCCCTCGAGACCTACGCAACGGCGGCACCGACGTATCCCACCTCGGACCTGTGCGAAGCGCAGCACGGCGTCGGACAATGCCGGCGGCAGGATGCGGCGACACAACCGCTCGGCGACATGTTCGTCCCCCAGATGGCGGCCTACGCGGTCGGTCTGACGGCGGCACAGAATCTCGAACCCCAGCCGCTCTTCCGGAACGCCGATCCGCAGCGAAGCCTCGGGCTGGGACCCGCGTCGAGCTACCGGACGAGTTGGGGATGTCCGATCTATCCGGCTGCCGATGGGGCGAGCAGCGCTGCTCGGGTGCCCGCTGCGTCCGTCCGGCGCGCCGTCTTCGGAGGCTTCGGCGGCACGGGCAGGGAGGTCTGCGGCGAGTCCGAAGCCGCGCTACACGGGGGCGGCTGATGCGCCGTGTCTACACCGGCGAGCGTCCGGACTGGCGGGACGTCGCGGCGCGGAACGGCTTTCACTTCCACACCCTGAACGATTCGCCCTACTGGGATGAGAGCCACGCCTATGCCTTCTCCCTCGCGGAGATCGAACAGGACATCGAGGCGGCGAGCGCGGACCTGCACGCCCTGAGCCTGGACTTCGTCGATGCGGCGGTCGAGGACGCGCGCATCCTCGCGTCACTCCAGATTCCGGAGCACGCCTGGGACGTGGTGCGCGCCAGCTGGCGCCGGGGAGATCCATCCCTCTATGGGCGGCTGGATCTGTCCTATGGTGGTACCGGACCGGCCAAGCTCCTCGAATACAACGCCGACACGCCCACGGCCCTCTATGAGACCGGTGCCTTTCAGTGGCTGTGGTTCGAAGACCTCCTCGCCCGCGGTCGTCTTCCGACCGGCACTGATCAGTTCAACTCGGTGCACGAGCGGCTGATCGCGCGTTTTCGCGATCTTCCCGGGGACGGAACCCTGGCCTTCGCCGCGTTCGCGGATGCCGCCGAGGACCGCGGGACCGTGGCCTATCTGGAGGATTGCGCCCGGCAGGCAGGCTTGGCATGCGGATTTCTCGACCTTGCCGATATCGGACTCGACGAGCGCTGCCGCTTCGTTGATTGGCGCTGTCTCCCCATCAGCCGGTTGTTCAAGCTCTATCCGTGGGAATGGGTCTTCCAAGACACCTTCGCGGCGGCATTGGGCCGGACCGAGACACGCTTTCTGGAGCCCCCGTGGAAAGCGGTGCTGTCGAACAAGGGTCTGCTCCCACACCTCTACGCCCGCGAACCGAAGCACCCGAACCTGTTGCCGGCCTATTTCGAGTCCGATCCTGCCCGAGCCCGTCTGGGCGACAGCTTCGTCCGCAAGCCGCTCCTATCGCGGGAAGGCGCCAACATCCTGATGATCGAGAACGGGGCGCCGATTGCGCAGTCCGAAGGTCCCTACGGGGCGGAGGGCCACATCCTCCAGGCCTTGGCACCGCTTCCGAGCTTCGATGGAAGGCGGCCGCTCATCGGATCCTGGATCATCGGTGACGAGCCCGCCGGGCTGTGCGTCCGGGACGGCACGGGTCCGGTGACGACGAATACCGCCCTGTTCGTCCCGCACTACATCGAGCCGGCATGAGCCGTGAGCGGAACGTCGCCACCGCTGCTCGATTGACAGGGACAAGCCATCGTCCTTCCCGCACGGAGCCTCCAAATGCCGCCGATCTTCAGCGCCGACTTTGAAACGCGCCGCGATGCCGAGATGAGCGTGGAGCACCTCGTCCAAGAGCACGGCATCGATCGGAAAGTGATCACGGTGGTCTCGGCGGGCGATCACAACAGCGCCGGTACGGAGCAGGCCGGCGCCGATCTTGAGGACGGCCGCAACAAGGCCGACACCGAAGGCGAGCCGGCGCTGACCGGGGCGATCCAGGTTCGGGTCGAAGCCGATTCCAATCGGCGTGACGTCATCGACGAATCGTTCTCGACCTTCGGCGGCAAGACCGTCGAGCGCTGACGCGATCTGATCTAGAGACGGCGGCCGATACGCGGATGCCGACGGCTCAGGCCGCGAGCTTCGTCACGGCCGGGTCCGCCGCCGGTCCATGCCCGCCGAAGAGATGTCGATGCAGGCTGTGCGGGCAATGGGCCCGTCCGGAGGCGTCCGTGATCAGCACCTCCGTCATTCCCGCCACCATCAACGACCAGCTTTGATCCACCGCGCTCAGGATCGAGCTGTGGTGAAAGCTCAAGCGACGGTCGGAGACACGCGCGCTGACGGTGAAGCTCACGGGATGAGTTCCTTGCCTGATCGCCCAAGGCCCTTCTCGGAGCCGTCGGCGGATTGCTGAGAGGGTCGTTCGTACGGGCTGCGGTTTTGCAGCGCCGTCGGAGCCTTGCTGCGATGCGATAATGGCTTAGGGTTGACGAAGTTTGAGCAAGTTCGCGTACGGGGGAAATTCGTTCAGTATTTTTTGCCGACCTCTCGGGCTATCGCACGAGCCGCCCGCAGGACAGCCTCGGGATGCTGGTGATGCAGCATGTGGCCGGTGCTCGGGAGCGCTTCGAAGACGGCTCCTGGGATGCACCGGGAGGCCCGGTATCCGTGGAGCGGTGTGCTGACGACGATATCGGCATCGCCACCGAGGATTCGAACCGGAACCTCGCAGGTGTGGTAGGCGAGGGCGCTTCGGGTCAGGCCGGCCATCAGCCCCGCGGCATCCTCGCCCTCGGCCACCAGTTGTTCCGCGTTCCCCGCCAGTCCGAACGGATAGGCGTGCGCATAGCTGGCCGGCATCGCACCGGGTAAGAACATCATGTTCCACACCAGCGGCAGCAACGCGGGGTCGACGGAACGTCCGAGGAGGCCCGAGACGATGCTGCCCCCGGGGACCGCCCGAGGGCCGAACAGAAGGTGTTCCAGCCGCGGCTCGGGAAAGCAGATCGGCGCCAATGCGACGACGCCCGCGATCTCATCGGGAAATTGAAGGCCGTAGGCGAGACCCACCGCGCCCCCGAACGAATGCCCGACGATGACCGGCCGCTTCAGGCCCAATGCCTGCACACCGGCGCGGATCAGGGCGGCCTGCCGCCAGGAATGGGCGTCGGCGGAACCCTGGCGGCGGCTGAACCCATGTCCTGGGCGGTCGACGGTGATGACCCGGAAGTGCTCGGCGAGATAGGGCACCGGCCCGAGCCACATATCCTCCAGGGACATCAGCGTTCCGTGGATGATCACGAGGGGCGGTCCCTGCCCGGCTTCGGCGTAGGCCAGCGTCCGGCCGTCATCCAGGTCGATGCTGGATCGCGGAACGAGGCGCGATGCGACGGACGGCGAGAGGCGCCCGAGGGGGCTGGCAACGGGTCCGGTCTCCATCAGAGCAAACGCCCACGGCGGCTCTGCCGGGCGACGAAGGTGGTGGCGGCGAGGCCGAGACCGAGCCGCATGGCTGTCGAGGCCGGATGGAGGGACACCCGCGTGTAGGGACTGGTCCGACGGACGTAGCCGCGCTGATCGCCGTGCGTCTCCCCGTCCTGCCTCGGTTCATGCAGCGCGCCGGATGGATGGCGCGGTAGCTCGCGGCGCTTCTGGAAGGCGAGGATCGCCGGTGCCAGAAGATCGTAGGCGCTCGGCGAGAACCCTCTGAGACGAGTCAGGGCGTTGCCGCTGCCGCCGACGACGATGTCACGCTCGGGTGGACGGCGGCAGGCAGGATGGCGTTGGCGACGTCTTCCGGCCGATAGACCGGCGGCGGGCAGCATCGGTACGTGGTC
This sequence comes from Methylobacterium sp. FW306-05-D, assembly GCF_058782155.1. Classification (NCBI taxonomy): domain Bacteria; kingdom Pseudomonadati; phylum Pseudomonadota; class Alphaproteobacteria; order Hyphomicrobiales; family Methylobacteriaceae; genus Methylobacterium; species Methylobacterium sp. FW306-05-D. Next base: position 45,670 of record NZ_JBYSXL010000014.1, on the reverse strand, counting down.
CTTGTTGTTGCGCGCCCGATGCGGCAGCGGCGTGTCGATGGAGCTCGGCTTGATCAGCGTCACCGAGATCGGTGCGCCCTCGTGGACCCGTTCCCCGCGAAAGGCGTCCGTGAATCCCTTGAACGCCTGCTTGCTGGCGCAGGACATGCCCTGGAACGGGAGGGCGAGGTCGCTGAAGACGCTGCCGATCTTGATGCTGCTGCCGCCCCGTTCGCGCAAATGGTCGGCGGCGAGCAGTGAGCCATAGCCGGTGCCCCGGAGATTGGTCTGCAGAAGGCGTTCGTGGTCGGCATCGCCGACCTTGCTCAGCGGCCTATAGAGGGGCAGGCCGGGGACGTTGACCCAGGTATCGAAGCCCCCGAAGGCTGAAATGGCGCGCCCTGCGATCGTCTGGACGTCCGCGCGCTTGCCGGTATCGGCCGTCACCGCCACCGCGTGTTCGCCCTCGGCCTCGATCTCCCGCGCGATGCGCGTGAGGGTGTCCCCGCTGCGTGCCGCGAGCACGACTTGGGCTCCGGCCTTGGCAGCCATATGGGCGGGGGCGAGACCGATCCCGCTCGACGCCCCCGTGATCACCATGACCTGATCGCGCAGCCTTTTTCGGTGTCGCATGGCGCCCGTTCCTCCCCTTCGCTCGCACGGATCGTCATCCGCTGCCTCGAACGCCTACTCACGGGCGTGCCGCCGGTTCGGTTCGGCCGAAGGGCTGCGCGGTTTTCACGCGCGCGTTTCCCCGATGGAATGGCCGAGGGGCACCGTCGTGCCGCTGGCAATGGCAAGCGGTATGACTACCTTGCAGGCTGTGACCGAGATCCTGTTCTACCACCTCCAGAACCAGCCTCTCGAGAGGGTGCTGCCGAACCTGCTCGAGCGTTCGCTGGAGCGTCAATGGCGTGCCGCGATTCAGGCTGCCAGCGAGGAGCGCCTGCAGGCCCTCGACGACCAGCTCTGGACCTACAGTGACGACAGCTTCCTGCCGCACGGGACCGATCGCGACACGGATGCGGCCAGCCAGCCGGTCGTACTAACCTTGAAGGACTCCAACCCGAACGCCGCCTCGATCCGTTTCCTGGTGGACGGCGCCGACCTGCCGCCCGATGCTGCCGACTATGCCCGTATCTGCGTGCTGTTCGACGGCACCGACCAGGATTCCCTCCTGCGCGCCCGCGAGCAGTGGAAGGCGGCGAAGGCCGCCGGACACACGATCGCCTACTGGCAGCAGGACGACGAGGGTCGCTGGCAGAAGAAGGCCTGACATCCCTGCCGCATTCGCATCATCGCCGAGAGGATACGCCATGAGACGTTTCGCCATCGGCCTTGCGGCCCTGCTGGTCGCGGTACCGCCGCTCCAGGCGCAGCCGGCGCCGCAGGGCGACCGTCCGGCCGAAGCGCGAAAGCCTTCGGAGCCGCGCCCTACACAGGGCGGTAAGCTCCCGGCGGATGCGGTGACCGAGCACAGCGTCGTCCTGCCGGACGGCCGCACCCTCGCCTTCACCGCCCGCGCCGGAAGCCTGCCGCTGGTCGATGAATCCGGTAAGCTCCAGGCGGAGATCGCCTTCATCGCCTACACCCAGGCCAGCCGGGGCGGCGGCAAGACGAGCGATCCGGCGCGCCCCGTCACCTTCGCGGTGAACGGCGGACCCGGGGCTGCCTCGGCCTATCTGAACATCGGCGCGATCGGGCCGTGGCGCCTGCCGGTGGAGGGCGCCAGCATCAGCCCGTCGGCACCGATCGGCCTGGTGCCGAATGATGGGACCTGGCTCGACTTCACGGACCTCGTGTTCATCGACCCCGTCGGGACCGGCTACAGCCGCGCGGCCGACGGCGATGCCAAGCGCTACTGGAGCATCGACGCCGATGCGTCCGTCCTGGCGTCCGCGATCGCCCGCTGGCTGCGCACCAACGACCGCATGGCGGCTCCGAAATTCTATGTCGGCGAGAGCTATGGCGGCTTTCGGGGACCGCTGATCGCCGCGAAGCTCCAGGAGGAGATCGGCATCGGCCTGTCCGGCATGGTGCTGCTCTCGCCGGTTCTCGACTTCGCCTGGCTGCAGGCGCCCCGCACCACGCCCTGGGGGCATGTGACCAAGCTGCCGTCCTTCGCCGCCGCCGCCATCGAGCGGGCAGGTGGGACGCCGACGCGGGAGACCATGGCGGATGCCGAAGCCTACGCCACCGGACCCTACCTCGCCGATCTCCTGAAGGGGCCCTCCGACACTGCCGCGATCGCGCGCCTGGGGGAGCGTGTGGGCGCCATGACCGGGCTCGACCCAAGCTTCGTCCGGCGTCAGGCCGGGCGATTGTCCGGTCAGAGCGTCCAGCGCGAGATCGGGCGCGACACCGGGCGGGTCGCCAGTGCCTATGACACCGGCGTGACCGGGTGGGACCCGGACCCCGCCGCCGCGCAGTCCGGCTTCGAGGATCCGCTGCTCACGGCTCTGCAGGCGCCGCTGACCAGTGCGATGATCGCGCTCTACAATGACACCCTGAACTACCGGGTGTCGGACCTGCGCTACGAACTGCTCAACAGCGCGGTGAATCGGGGCTGGTCCTGGGGCGGGGGCCGTTCGGCGCCCGAGGCCCTCGGCGCCTTGCGCGGCGTTCTGGCCCTCGACGGCAACCTGAGGGTGCTGGTCGCCCACGGGTATACCGACCTCGTCACGCCGTATTTCACGTCGAAGCTCTTGATCGACCAAATGCCAGCCTATGGCGGCGGACGCCTCGATCTCGCAGTGTACCCCGGCGGTCACATGTTCTATTCCCGACCGGATTCGCGCGCCGCGTTCCACCGGGATGCGGCGGCCCTCTACGCGGCCGCGCTGAAAGCGCGGAATTCCGCGCAGCGCTGAGGACCAACTCGTGCCCGCCACCGTCCGCCCAAGCCTGTTCATCCTGGCCGCCTTGGCGGCCGGCGGCCTGTCCGCCTGCTCCAGCACCGAGACCCGGGCGCCGGCTCCGGTACCGGTGGCCCTGCCCAGGCCGGCGCCGGCACCGACCTTCCAGGGGCCGGTCCTGACCGGGGAGGGGACCTGCACCGCCCCGGCGCCGGCCGGCGCGTCCGAAATCGAGATCGGCATCGGCGAATGCGACCTCGTCCGGCTGAAGGGCAAGCCGCCCACGGACGTGCTGGTGGGCGAGGGGCGCGCGGGCCGCGAGGTCCAGGTGCTCTACAACGAGCCCGGTGCGAAGGAGCTGTACTTCTTCGTCAACAACCGCCTCGATCGCATCGTGAAGTGAGCGGCCGGCTCAGCGCTCGGTGAGCTTCATCTCGATGCGGCGGTTGCGGGCATAGGCTTCCTCGGTCGTGCCGACCTCGATCGGCTGGAACTCGCCGAAGGCGGCCGCCAGGAGGTGCTGGGGCGGGATGCCCTTGGCCACCATGGCCTGCACCACCGCGATGGCGCGGGCCGCCGAGAGGGCCCAGTTCGAGGGGAACTGCGCGCTGGCGATCGGCCGCGCATCGGTATGGCCGTCGATCCGCAGCACCCAGGGAATGTCGGCCGGGATCTGGCGGGCGAGGTCGAGGACCGCGCCGGCGATGCGGTCGAGTTCGGGGCCGGCCTCCGGCTTCAGACTGGCGGAACCCGCCGGAAACAGCACCTCGGATTGCAGCACGAAGCGGTCGCCGACGATGCGGATGTCGGGGCGGTTGCCGAGGATCTGGCGCAGGCGCCCGAAGAAGTCCGAGCGGTAGCGCGCCAGTTCCTGGACTTTCTGGGCGAGCGCCACGTTGAGGCGGCTGCCGAGATCGGCGATGCGGGCCTGGCTCTCGCGGTCGCGGTTCTCGGAGGCCGCCAGCGCATCCTCCAGGGCGGCGAGCTGCCGCCGCATCGCCGCGATCTGCTCGTTGAGGAGGTCGATCTGCGAGACGGCGCGGGCGGTGTTGGCGCGCTCGGCCGCCAGTTGCCGGTCGACCTCGCCCTGGCGCCCGGCCGCGCCCTGTGCGGCCTCCGCCTGCGACTTCAGGCGGTCGCGCTCGGCCTGCGTCCCGAGCAGGGTGCTGCGCAGGGAGGAGGCCTGTTCCTCCTGGGTCTTGCGGGTCGAGCGCTCCAGGGCCAGCAGGTCCGTGAGGTCGGCGATCTGGCGGTTGAGCCGGGTCAGCACCGAGTCGCGGCCGCTGATCTCCTGGGACAGGAAGAACTGGCCGACCACGAAGATGGTGAGTAGGAAGACGACGGCGAGCAGCAGCGTCGCCAGGGCGTCGACGTAGCCGGGCCAGACGTTCAGGCTCCGGTCGCGGCGACCGCGGGCGGAGGCCATCTCAGCTCCGCTCGCGGCCGAGGCGCTCGAGCACCTGCTTCAGCTCGCGCTCGCGGGTCGCCTGGGCCTCGACCCAGTCGCGGATCATCTGCTGCTCGGCGCGCATGTGCTGGACGAGGCCCTGGATGCCCTCGGCGAGGTTCGTCATCGCCTGGGTGGCGACGCGCCCGTTGGCGCCCTCCGCCACCACGGCCGTCAGGCGGTCCACCGCCTCCTTCAGCTCGCGGGCGCTGGCCGGGTCCTGCACCGGCGCCGCGGCGGGCTGCGGCTTGGCGGCCGCCACGACCGCGCTTCCCACGGCCGCACTCTCGCCGGAGAGGAGCCAGTCCTCCAGCTCGTTGTGGAAGCGGGCATGGGCCTGCCCGGCCTGGAGATCGAGGAAGCCGATGATGAGCGAGCTCGCGAGGCCGAACAGCGAGGCCGAGAAGGCGAGGCCGATGCCCGAGAGCGGGACCGCGAGGCCGTTCTTCAGCTCGTCGAACATCGCCGCCGCCTCGCCGCCGCCCCGCATGGTCCTGATGACCGAGCCGACCGCGCTCAACGTGTCGATCAGGCCCCAGAACGTGCCGAGGAGGCCGAGCAGGATGAGCAGGCCCGAGACGTAGCGCAGGATCTCCCGGCCCTCGTCGAGGCGCGCGGCGGCCGTGTCGAGGAAGGCGCGGCTCGTGGGCAGCGTGACTCCCTCGGCCCGGGCTGCGATGGCGGGGGCCAGGGGTGCCATCAGGGGCGGCGGCCGGCTCGGGTTCTCCCCGGCCGCGACGGCGTTGACGTAGGCCGCCTCCCGGTAGAGCCGGACCACCTGCCCGAAGGCCAGCAGCACCGCGATGAGCAGGACGCCGAGAATGAGCCCGTTGAGGCCCGGATTGGCGAGAAAGGCCGGCGTGATCTGCCGGAACAGCACGAAGGCGAGAAAGCCGACGAGGATCAGGAAGACCAGCATCCGGACGAGGTAGATGCCCGGCTTGGCGATCGTCGCGGGTGCGGGTGGGGTCGCCATCGGCTCTGGCACACTCTTAACGCGGAACTGGCAGCCCGCGCGCGGCGAGCGGGGCGAACGCGCCGGCACATTGCAGGGTGGGTCGGCGTCGATCAAGTCGCGTCTGCCGTCCTACCGTGGATGTGCGTATCCCTGCGTCGGCTAATCCCAGGCTTGGGGCCAGGTTTCCTCCAGGTGCGGTCCAAGGCGAACCGCGGCGACCCTCCGTGCGAGGCCCGTCGCGTCGTCGGTCTCCACCGCGATGCCACAGAGGGTGCCTTCGCCCTGGGCCGCTTCCAGCCGGGCGCCGGGCGTCTTCTGCAGGAAGCGGCGCAGGGGCTCGTCCTTCTGCATGCCCAGGATCGAATCGTAGTCGCCGCACATGCCGGCATCCGAGAGATAGGCAGTGCCGCCGGGCAGGATTCGGTGATCCGAGGTCGGTGTGTGGGTGTGGGTGCCGACCACGAGGCTGGCCCGGCCGTCGAGGAAATGCCCGAAGGCCTGCTTCTCGCTGGTGGCCTCGGCATGCACGTCGACGATGACCGCATCCGCCACGGCGCCGAGGGGGCAGGCGGACAGCTCGCGCTCCGCCGAGGCGAAGGGATCGTCCAGGGCATCCATGTAGAGGCGACCCATCACGTTGAGGACGAGGACGCGGGCGCCCTTCTGGGTCTCGATCACGGTGGCGCCGCGGCCCGGCGTGCCCGGCGGATAATTCGCCGGCCGGACCAGGCGCGTCTGGCGCTGGATGAAGACGAGCGCCTCGCGCTGGTCGAAGGAATGGTTGCCGAGGGTCACCGCATCGGCCCCGGCCTGCAGGAGCTCGTCGCAGATCGCTTCCGTCAGGCCGAAGCCGCCGGCGGCGTTCTCGCCGTTGATCACCACGCACTCGAGGCGCCAGCGCTCGCGCAGCGCGGGAAGACGGTTCGCGATGACGGTTCGGCCGGGGCGGCCCACCACGTCGCCGAGGAAGAGAATGCGCATCGCCGGAAGTCAGGTCCGTATCAGCGGGACCGGTCCCGCTTCGGTGACGAGATGATCGAGGGGCTGGTCGTGGGGTTCGGAAGGAACCGCCTCCACCGCCTGGACCGAGAAGGCCACCCCGATGGTCAGGACCGGGCCGTTGCGCGACAGGCGCTCGATGGCCTGGTCGTAATAGCCGCGCCCGTAGCCAATCCGGTGCCCGCGCCTGTCGTAGGCGGCCAGGGGAACGATCAGCGCGGTCGGATCGATGGGGGGCAGGGCGTCGCTCGGCTCGCTGAGGCCGAAGCGGCCGGCGACCAGGGCCTCGCCCTCGCGCCATTCGCGGAACACCAGCCCCTGGGGCGTGACCTTCGGCAGGGCGATGCGCTGGCCGCGCGCGAACAGCAGGCGGGCGAGGGGGCGCGGATCGACTTCGCTGCGGATCGGCCAGAAGGCCCCGACGATCTCGGCCTCGGCGAGGGCACCGATCGCCATTACCGTCGCGGCGATCCGCACAGATCCGGTGAGACGCTCCGCCTCGGGGAGGGCGTCGCGGCGGGCCAGGGCCTCGGTTCGCAGGGTCGCCTTGCGGGCGGAGATGGACGTCTCGGAACGAGAAAGATCTGAGTGCGGAGCCACGTGAGCCGTTGGAGTGTCGATCCCGGGAAACCTACAATGTAGGTGGGCGCCGTGTTGGCCAAGTCCAGGGACAAGGCCAGGGACAGCTCCCTGGGGAGTCGATAAGGCCCCGGGGAAAAGTTCTCCTGACGGACCCGGCAGCCCCGCCCTCGATATGTAGCGTCGGCACGCGGCGAGCGCCAGGGGGCTGCCGGGTCCGCCCGACCGATTCATCGGATGTCGGGATCAGCCCGCCGAGATCACGTGCGCCAGGCGCTCGATCCGCTCGGCGCAGCGCACGAGGCCCTCGGCGAGCCGCTCCTCCTCGGCCGCGCGCACCGACGCGGCCGAGTCCACCGTCTCCCGGAGCGCGGCCGCCTCCTGTTCCAGGGCGGCCAGGCGCGCCGTCGCCTCCTGGAGCTCGTCCGCCTGCATCAGCGCCGCCATCACGTGCAGGCGCATGTCGCCGATCTCGCCGAAGGCCTGGCGCATCTCGGTGATGCGGCCGTCGAGTCCCTGCGCGAGGGCGGTGAGATGCGCCTCCTCGCCGTCGGCGCAGGCCATCCGGTAGTTCTTGCCGTCGATGGTGACGTTGATCTGGGGCATCGGCTTCGGATCGCTGGAGCGTTACGCTGGGTGGGTTAGCGGCTGCCGCGGGCCGGGGCCAGCACGCCCTCCACGGCGTCGATCGCCTGCCCGAGGCGGTGATCGACGTCGGCCGAGGTCGCCTCGACCTCGGCGAGGCGGGCGCTCGCGGCATCCAGCTCGGCGGCGAGCCGGGCGCGGTCCTCGCCCATGATCGCCAGCTCGGTCTCGAGGTCGCTCGGATCACGCTCGGCCTCGAAGCGCTGGGTCACCGCGCCCTCGAGGCGGGTGAGCACGGCGTCGAGGCGCTGCAGCGCCAGATCGATGGTCTGGCTCACGGATGGATGCCCTTCCTCTTCAACATCGCTTCTCGAACATCGCGTCTTGCGCCCATCGTCCCCCGGCGCGGCGGAGCGCACCAGGGCGGAACGGGCTCAGCCTATCCACTGGGAAAGGGTTATCCACCCCGCGCGCACCGGCATGTAACCTTTGCCCGAATTTGTCACCATGTTAGAGACCGGCCGTCCGCAGACCGGCTATAGGGCAGACCGTGACGGGTTCAGGCGAGAGGACAGGCCCCTGTCCTCCAAGCCGGGTTCCGTCCTGCCGCGCGCTTCCTCCGGTCTTCGGCCGCGATCGGGTGCCCGAGCCTGGACGGCAGTTCATCTGCCGTTCAATCGGGACTCGCACAGAGCGGGCGACGGATCGAGGCCTGCCCGTCGGGCACGCCGCGACGATCAACATGCTGGAGGGTGCTGCGTGGCCGGCGCCCGATTATGGGAAGGACTCACGCTGTGTCGGTGAAGGTTGCCATCAACGGGTTCGGACGCATCGGCCGCAACGTCCTGCGCGCCATTCACGAGGCCGGCCGCAAGGACATCGAGGTGGTGGCCATCAACGATCTCGGCCCGGTCGAGACCAACGCCCACCTCCTGCGCTTCGATTCGATCCACGGCCGCTTCAACGCCAAGGTCGAGGTCGACGGCGAGTTCATCGTGGTCGACGGCCAGCGCATCAAGGTCACGGCCGTGCGCAACCCGGCCGAGCTGCCGCACCGCGAGCTCGGCGTCGACATCGCCCTCGAGTGCACCGGCATCTTCACCTCGAAGGACAAGGCAAAGGCGCATCTCGACGCCGGCGCCAAGCGCGTCATCGTCTCGGCGCCCGCCGACGGCGCGGACCTGACCGTGGTCTACGGCGTCAACCACGACAAGCTGACCGCCGACCACCTCGTCATCTCGAACGCCTCCTGCACCACCAACTGCCTCGTGCCGGTGGCCAAGGTGCTGAACGATCTCGTCGGGATCGAGCGCGGATTCATGACGACGATCCACTCCTACACCAACGACCAGCCCTCGCTGGACCAGATGCACAAGGACCTCTACCGGGCCCGCGCCGCCGCGCTCTCCATGATCCCGACCTCCACCGGCGCGGCCAAGGCTGTCGGCCTCGTGCTGCCGGAGCTGAAGGGCAAGCTCGACGGAACCTCCATCCGCGTGCCGACCCCGAACGTCTCCGCCGTCGACCTCGTGTTCACGGCCAAGCGCCAGACCACGGTCGAGGAGATCAACACCGCGATCCGCGCCGCCGCCGACGGTCCGCTCAAGGGCGTGCTGGCCTATACCGACCAGCCCAACGTCTCGATCGACTTCAACCACGATCCCCATTCGTCGACCTTCCACCTCGACCAGACCAAGGTCATGGACGGCACCTTCGTGCGCATCCTGTCCTGGTACGACAACGAGTGGGGCTTCTCGAACCGCATGGCCGACACGGCCGTGGCCATGGGCAAGCTGCTCTGAGCCCCGTCGCCGCCTTCTGACGGATCGAACGTTCCCGAAGACCACGCGAAGACCAGCATGGTGCCTGACATGACAGAGACCTCCCCGACCGGACGCGACTTCATCCAGGGCCCCTCCGCAACTCCGTCGCCGGCGTCCGCGCCGGCGACGGCCGCCCCGCCTTCCCCTCCCGCACCGGTCGTGGTCGGCAAGGCCGAGCCCCTGCCGGCGCAGGGCGCGGTCTCCGGCAGCGACCAGCTCGCCCGGATCGAGGACAAGTGCTCGCGCATCGAGGACAAGTACGCCCGCTCCGAGGCGCTGCTGTCGCGCGTCGAGGAGAAGGTCGAGGGCGCCGCCGCCCGGATGAACGAGGCGGCCCGCCAGAGCGATCTCTCCGCCCTGCGCAGCGAGGTCCGCGCCATCGCCGACCGCACCCGCGGCCTGCCCGGCTCCGGCGCGCTCGTGCTCACCGCCATCATCACCGCCGTCCTCACGGTCGCGCTGACCATCGCCGCCCAGCGCTTCCACCTGGACGCGATGCTGCCGCCGCGCTGATCCCGCCCCGTTCCGACCGACCAGAGCCAAGGCCCCGATGACCGCTTTCCGCACCCTCGACGATGCCGGCCCGCTCCAGGGCAAGCGCGTGCTCCTGCGCGTGGACCTGAACGTGCCGATGGAGGGTGGACGCGTCACCGACGCGACCCGCATCGAGCGGATCGTGCCGACGATCAATGAGATCGCCGACGCGGGCGGCCGGGTCGTGCTGCTGGCGCATTTCGGCCGCCCGAAGGGCAAGCCCGTGGCCTCCGAATCCCTGAAGCCCGTGGTCGAGACCCTGAGCCGGGCGCTCGGCCGCCCGGTCGCCTTCGCCGAGGATTGCGTCGGCCTGGCCGCGGCCGAGGCCGTGGCGCGCCTGGGTGACGGCGACGTTGTGCTCCTCGAGAACACCCGCTTCCATGCCGGCGAGGAGAAGAACGACCGGGCCTTCAGCGAGCAGCTTGCCGCCAACGGCGACCTCTACGTCAACGAAGCCTTCTCGGCCGCCCACCGGGCGCACGCCTCGACGGAGGGCCTCGCCCACCTGCTGCCGGCCTATGCGGGCCGCCTGATGCAGGCGGAGCTCGACGCCCTGACCAAGGGCCTCGAAGCGCCGACCCGGCCGGTCATCGCCCTGGTCGGCGGGGCCAAGGTCTCGTCCAAGATCGACCTCCTGCAGAACCTCGTGGCGAAGGTCGACATGCTCGTCATCGGCGGCGGCATGGCCAACACCTTCCTGCATGCCCAGGGCAAGGCGGTCGGCAAGTCGCTCTGCGAGAAGGACCTCGCCGACACCGCCCTGCGCATCGTCGAGGCGGCCAAGGCCGCCAAGTGCCGGATCATCCTGCCGGTCGACGCGGTCTCGGCCTCGGAATTCAAGGCGAACGCCCCCCACGAGACGGTGCCGGTGGACGCCGTGCCGGAGAGCGGCATGATCCTCGATGCCGGCCCCGCCTCGGTGGCTGAGATCAACGCGGCCATCGACGAGGCCGCCACCCTGGTCTGGAACGGCCCGCTCGGCGCCTTCGAGCTGATGCCCTTCGATGCCGCCACCGTGGCGGCCGCCCGGCATGCGGCCGAGCGGACCAAGGCCGGCAAGCTGGTCTCGGTGGCGGGCGGCGGCGACACGGTCGCGGCCCTGAACCATGCGGGCGTGGGCGAGACCTTCTCCTACGTCTCCACCGCCGGCGGCGCCTTCCTCGAATGGCTCGAGGGCAAGGAACTGCCCGGCGTCGAGGCCCTGCGCGCCAAGGGCTGACCGCGTCCGGGACCGGCTGCGGTCCGGGCACGCTGCATTCCCGGACTGGGGCCTACGGTGTCCGACGCCGCGCCGCGTCCCCGGATTGCTGTCCCGCGAGAGTTGCAACGGATCGGCAAAGGTCCGAAAAGGCGCAGGAATTTGGACGGATCGCGCCCGCCGGCGCGTCGATTGGCGGATCGCCTCGGGGGCGGTCGCATCTGAGGAGAAACCCATGGCCCGCATCACCCTGAGGCAGCTCCTGGACCATGCCGCCGAGCATGAATACGGCGTGCCCGCGTTCAACCTGAACAACATGGAGCAGGGCCTCGCCATCATGGCGGCGGCGGACGCGACCGATTCCCCGGTGATCCTGCAGGCGAGCAAGGGCGCGCGCGCCTACGCCAACGACATCGTGCTGGCCAAGCTCATCGACGGCCTGGTCGAGATCTACCCCCACATCCCCGTCTGCATGCACCTCGACCACGGCAGCGACGAGGCCACCTGCGCCACCGCGATCCAGTACGGCTTCACCTCGGTGATGATGGACGGCTCGCTGAAGGCCGACGGCAAGACCCCGGCGGACTACGCCTACAACGTCGAGATCACCCGCAACGTCACCAAGATGGCCCACTGGGCCGGCGTCTCGGTCGAGGGAGAGCTCGGCGTGCTCGGCTCCCTGGAGAGCGGCCAGGGCGAGGCCGAGGACGGCCACGGCGCCGAGGGCGTCCTCAGCCACGACCAGCTCCTCACCGATCCCGACGAGGCCGTAAAGTTCGTCGAGGCCACCAAGGTCGACGCCCTCGCGGTCGCCATGGGCACCTCGCACGGCGCCTACAAGTTCACGCGCAAGCCGGACGGCGACGTTCTGGCGATGAACGTGATCGAGGAGATCCACCGCCGCCTGCCCACGACCCACCTCGTGATGCACGGCTCCTCCTCGGTGCCGCAGGACCTGCAGGACATCATCAACCAGTATGGCGGTGAGATGAAACCGACCTGGGGCGTGCCGGTCGAGGAGATCCAGCGCGGCATCAAGCACGGCGTGCGCAAGATCAACATCGACACCGACAACCGGATGGCGATGACGGGCCAGATCCGGAAGATCCTCGCCGAGAACAAGGCCGAGTTCGACCCGCGCAAGTATCTGAAGCCCGCCATGGAGGCGATGACCAAGCTCTGCAAGCAGCGCTTCGAGGAGTTCGGCACCGCCGGCCAGGGTTCCAAGATCCGCCCGGTTTCCGTGGCCACCATGGCCAAGCGCTACGCCAACGGCTCCCTCGACCCGAAGATCGGCGCGGCGGGCTGAGGCGTCAGAAGGACTCTGCATGTCGGAACCCCGCACCCGCCTCGCCCTGCTCAGCCCCCACCGGGTCGAGGCCGGTGACGCCGATGCCCTCGGCGCCGCGATCACGGCCGCCTGTGCGGCCGGCGACGTCGCCGCGGTGATCCTGCGGCTGGCCCCGGCCGACGAGCGCAGCCTCGTCAACCTGGTCAAGCGACTGGCACCGGCCGCCCAGGAGGCCGGTGCCGCGATGGTCGTGGCCTGTGCGGGGTTCCCGGGTGACCTCGTCAGCGTCTCGGCCCGCGGCGGCGCCGACGGAATTCATCTCGACAAAGCCAGGGACGGCGACCTGCGTGACCTGCGCGAGCGCCTCGCCGACGGACGCATCCTCGGTGCCGGTGGCCACGAGCAGAAGCACGCCGCCATGGAAGCCGGCGAGGCCGGGGTGGATTACGTCATGTTCGGTGGTCTCTACCCCGACGGAATGGCCCCCGATGCCGAAACGGTGCTGGACCGGGCCGGCTGGTGGACCGAGATCTTCGAGACGCCCTGCATCGCCGTCGCGCATGCGGTGGATCAGGTCGGCCCGCTCCTGGCCACCGGCGCCGAGTTCCTCGGGCTGGAGAGCGCCCTCTGGATCGGCGAGACCGCCGACGTCGCCGGCATCCAGGCTCAGGTCGCCGCCGCCGGGGAGCCGGCGGCGTGAGGGGGGCGCTCAGCCTCCTCGTCCTGTCGCTCGGCCTCGGTCAGGCGCAGGCCGCCTCGTCCCTCTCACCGGAAGCCGCCAAGCCGGCGACCCGCGAGGTGTTCTCGGCGCCGCTGAAGGAGTTGCCGACACCCTATTCGCCCAACGCGATGCGCGCGGTTCCCTTCACGGCCAAGCCCAGCGACAAGCCCGCGGACACGGCCTTCGGCGCCTATCAGCGCGGCCAGTACACCACCGCCTTCCGGGAAGCGACGAAGCGGATCGCCGCCGATTCGAAGGATGCGGCGGCGATGACGCTCCTGGGCGAACTCTACAACCAGGGTCTCGGCATCAAGCAGGACCCGGTGAAGGCCGCGGAATGGTACCGGCTTGCCGCGGCCCAGGGCGACGTGCACGCGATGGCGTCCCTCGGGCTGATGTCCATCGACGGGCGCGGCGGCGCCAAGGACATGAAGGCCGGACGGCAATGGCTGGAGAAGGCCGCCGACAAGGGTGACACCACGGCGGCCTACAACCTCGCCCTGATCCTCCTCGGCACCGGCACCGAGCCGGACCAGGCCCGGGCCGCCACCCTGTTCCGCAAGGCCGCGGACGGCGAAATCGGGGCGGCCCAGCACGATCTCGGCGTCCTCTATCTCCAGGGCCGGGGCGTCGCCAAGGATCCGACCCAGGCCGCCGAATGGTTCCGGCGCTCGGCGGATAACGGCGACCTGGCCGGCGAGGTCGAGTTCGCGATCCTCCTGTTCAACGGCACCGGCCTGCCCAAGGACGAGACCCGCGCCGCGCGCTACTTCCAGCACGCGGCGGCCCGCGGCAACGCCATCGCGCAGAACCGCATCGCCCGCCTGTTCGTGGTCGGTCGCGGCGTTCAGAAGAACCTCGTCGAGGCGGCGGCCTGGAATCTCGCGGCCTCCGCCCAGGGTCTGTCGGACCCTTGGCTCGACGAGAACCTCAAGGGGCTGGAACCGGCCGAGCGCCAACGGGCCGAGACGCTCGCGGCCGATCGCGCCAAGGTCAATTAGCGGTCCGGGGGGCAGACCCGCATTCGACAGGGGTGAGCCGGCGCGCAAACGTGCTATGGCCGCGCCGAATGTTACGCGAACCGACGTTCTTTGAATCGGCCTGGACCTGAAGATCGATGATCAGCTCACCCCTCATGACCGTCATGGTCGACGCCGTGCGCAAGGCGGCCCGTGGACTCAAGCGCGACTACGGCGAGATCGAGAACCTTCAGGTCTCCCGGAAGGGCCCCGGAAACTTCGTCTCGGCGGCCGATCGCAAGGCCGAGGAAGTCCTGAAGGATGCCCTGATGAAGGCGCGTCCGGGCTACGGGCTCATCCTCGAGGAATCCGGCAACGTCGAGGGTGCGGACAAGAGCCACACCTGGCACGTCGATCCCCTCGACGGCACCACCAACTTCCTCCACGGCATCCCGCATTTCGCCATCTCGGTCGGCCTGGAGCGCGAGGGGCAGATCGTCGCCGGCGTGATCTACGATCCGGCCAAGGACGAGCTCTTCGTCGCCGAGCGCGGCAAGGGCGCCTATCTCAACAACCGCCGCCTACGTATCTCCGGGCGCACCGACATGGCCGACGCCCTCGTGGCCTACGGCTCGCCCTATCTCGGCCGCGGCGACCACCCGAAGCTCCTGCGCGAAGTCGCCGCCGTGATGGCGGTGACCGGCGGTGCGCGCCGCTTCGGCTCCGCCGCCCTCGACCTCGCCTACGTGGCCTGCGGCCGCTCGGACCTCTACTGGGAGCGCGACCTGCAGACCTGGGACATCGCCGCCGGGATCATCCTGGTGCGCGAGGCCGGCGGCTTCGTCACCAGCGCCGATGGCGGGCCCGAACCCCTGGCCGCCCGTTCGGTCGCCTGCGGCAACGAGATCCTGCACGGTGAACTCGTGAAGCTCCTGCGCCGCGCCAACGCCTGAGGGGCGCCGCGCGCATTTCAGCCTCCCACTTCTCGACAAGGGCCGCCCGCATGGAAACCCGCCGCCACATCGCGTTGAAGGACTCGATCCGGTCCATCCCGGACTATCCGAAGCCCGGCATCGTGTTTCGCGATATCACCACGCTGTTGAGCGACCCGCGGGCGTTCCGCCGGGCGGTCGACGCGCTGGTGCATCCCTATGCCGGGGGGCGGATCGATCAGGTGGCGGGCATCGAGGCGCGGGGCTTCATCCTCGGAGGCGCGGTCGCACACCAGCTCTCATCCGGCTTCGTGCCGATCCGCAAGAAGGGCAAGCTCCCGCACACGACCGTCTCGATCGCCTACGCGCTCGAATACGGCACCGACGAGATGGAAATCCACGTCGACGCGATCAAGCCGGGCGACCGGGTCCTGCTCGTGGACGACCTGATCGCCACCGGCGGCACGGCCTGTGCGGCGGTGAACCTGCTGCGCCGGATCGGCGCCGAGGTGGTGGCCGCCTGCTTCGTCATCGACCTGCCGGAGATCGGCGGCGCGCAGAGGCTGCGCGACCTCGACGTGCCGGTCCGGACCCTGATGGAGTTCGACGGGCACTGAGCCCGGACGCGTGGTTCCGCGATGCAGGAACGACGCGGTCGCGGTTCAGGCGGCGAGGCTCGCGAACAGCCCGCGGCCGTCGGTTCCGCCGACGAGATCCTCGACGAAGTTCTCCGGGTGGGGCATCAGGCCGAGCACGTTGAGCGTCTCGGAATAGATGCCCGCGATGGAGTTCAGCGAGCCGTTGCGGTTGGCATCCACCGTCAGGTTGCCGGCCGCGTCCGAGTAGCGGAACGCGACCCGGCCATCCCCCTCCAGGCGCGCGATGGTGTCGGGATCGGCGAAGTAGTTGCCCTCGCCATGGGCCACGCAGACGTCGATGACTTGGTTCCGGGCGTAGGCAGAGGTGAATCGCGTATCCGCGCGCTCCACGCGGAGCAGCTGCCGGTGGCAGATGAAGCGTCGATCGACGTTCCGCATCAGCACGCCGGGCAGCAGACCGGATTCGCACAGGATCTGGAATCCGTTGCAGATGCCGAGGACGAGGCCGCCCCGTGCCGCGTGGGCCCGGACCGCATCCATCGCGGCGGCACGCCCGGCGATGGCGCCGCAGCGGAGATAGTCGCCGTACGAGAACCCGCCTGGCAGGACGGCGAGGTCGGTGCCGGCCGGCAGCGCGGTATCGGCGTGCCAGACCTTCACGACCTCGGCCCCGGATTGGGTCAGGGCCCGGGCGACGTCACCGTCGCGGTTGGAGCCCGGAAAGACGATGATGGCGGCACGCATCAGGCGATCTCGATGGCGTAGTTCTCGACGACGGTGTTGGCGAGCAGCTTCTCGCAGGCGCTCTTCAGCGTCGCTTCGGCGGCGGCCCGGTCCTCGCCCGCGATCTCCACATCGAAGACCTTGCCCTGGCGGACGCTGTCGATGCCCGCGAGGCCGAACGACGTCAGGGCAGCCTCGATCGCCTTGCCCTGCGGGTCCAGCACGCCGGTCTTCAGGGTGACGATGATGCGTGCTTTCATGGGTTCGGACTCGTCTGGTGTCGGGGCACCCTGCCGATAATCGGGAAATGCCGGTCAGGCAACGCGAAACGGCCCCGGAGGGGCCGTGCGTCGTGCTCGAAGCTGTGGTTTGCCGTCAGCGGGCGGTGGGGTCCGGCCCCCTGAGCGGCTCGATGCTGGTGGCGCGCCGCCAGAGCTGCAGCATCACCCAGGCCGCGAACAGGCTGAACACCACCATCAGCACGTGGCCCACGGTGTCGCCGAGGTCGAACAGGCCCGCCAGGGCCCAGCCGGCGGCGATCGCGACCGCGAAGACTTCCGTGCCGACGAGCACCATCATGCTCAGGATGGTGATGAGATTGCGCGTGTTCACTGCAGCATCGCCCCGTTGACGGCTTCCGGCGCGGGACGGAGTCCCGGCGCGGATAGGATTGAGGGCGACGTAGCGCGAACCGGACCGGTCGCGCAACGTCGCCCTCATGAGGACCCCACTCGGAACGGCCTTCCGGCTCAGCGCGGCGCGCGCTTGGCCAGGATGCGCTGGAGGGTCCGGCGGTGCATGTTCAGGCGCCGCGCCGTCTCGGAGACATTGCGTCCGCACAGTTCATAGACCCGCTGAATGTGCTCCCAGCGCACGCGGTCCGCCGACATCGGGTTCTCCGGCGGATCTGCCCGCTCGCCCGGCTGGGCCATGAGGGTGCCGTGGATCTCGTCGGCATCCGCCGGCTTAGCAAGGTAATCGAACGCGCCGAGCTTCACCGCCGTCACCGCCGTGGCGATGTTGCCGTAACCCGTCAGGATCACGCCGCGCGCCTCGGGCCGGCGCTCCTTCAGGCGCGCGATCACGTCGAGGCCGTTGCCGTCGCCGAGGCGCATGTCGATGACCGCGAAGGCGGGCGGCCGGACGTCGACCATCGAGACGCCTTCCGCGACGCTCTCGGCGACCTGCACCTCGTAGCCGCGCATCTCCATGGCCCGGGCCAGGCGGGTCGAGAACGGCTTGTCATCGTCCACGATCAGCAGCGAGCGATCGCTGAAGGCGGCGAGGGGATCGTTGTCGGCGAGCTGAGCGATATCGGCACCCGGCGCCGTTGTTCCAGTCTGCGTCAGCATCCGACGCTCCTCCGTAGTTCTCGAACGATCTTCGATAGGGTTCTGCTGTGATTCCTATATAGGTGTCGCACCTGCTTCCGTCAGGGGTTGTCCACCACTCAATTGCGCATGACCGACCGTCAATGCGCCCCGCTCGAAAATGTGGCGGGCCCAACTGATGCGCACGACTGCGCCGGTGGTCTCGTGTTGCGAGACGTTCGACAGCGTCAACTGCGCTCCGGAACGTTCGATCAGCGTCTTGGCGATGAAAAGTCCGAGTCCGAGGCCCGCGCCGGTGCTGTCAGGGTTGCGCGAGCGATCCGGGCTGCGCGTCGTGACGTAGGGCTCGCCCGCACGCAGCAGAACCTCGCTGGAGAAGCCGGGGCCATCGTCCCGGATTTCCAGCCAGACCCGCTCCAGGGTCCAGCGCGCCTCGATGATCACCCGCGCGTCGGCGAAGTCGACGGCATTGTCGACGATGTTGGCGAGGCCGAACATTACGCCCGGGTTGCGCCGACAGGCCGGCTCGGGACCCTCGCCCCGGTTCGAGACCTCGAGGATGATGCCCATGGCCCTTTGCGGCTCGACCAGTTCCTCCACGAGGTGGCTGAGGCTGACCGTCTGCAGGAACCCGGCCTCGTCGCTGTCGAGCGAGGTCAGTTTCGAGAGGATGCCGCGGCAGCGGTCGACCTGATCGCGCAGCAGAGCCAGATCCTCCCGCACCGACGGGCTGGCGGTGGTCGCGAGCTGGCGCGTCAATTCCTTCGTCACCACCATGATGGTGCCGAGGGGCGTGCCGAGTTCGTGGGCCGCCGCCGCCGCGAGACCGTCGAGCTGCGACAGGTGCTGCTCGCGCGCCAGCACCAGTTCGGTGGCGGCCAGGGCCTGCGCGAGCTGGCGCGTCTCCTCGGCCACCTTCCAGGCATAGACGCCCGTGAAGGCGGTGCCGAGCAGGATCGCCGTCCAGATCCCCGAGATGTACAGGAAGGGCAGTTCGAGCCGCCCGTCGGCGAACCAGGGCAGCGGGCGGTGCACCAGGGCGAGAAGGGTCGCGAGGCCGATCGCGAGCAGGCCGAGCGCGAGGGTCCGCTCCGGCGGCAGGGCGGTCGCCGAGATCAGCACCGGCGCGAGGAACAGGAGGGAGAACGGGTTCTGCAGCCCCCCCGTGAGAAACAGCAGGGCGGCGAGCTGGATGATGTCGAAGGCCAGCAGCAGCGCTGCCGAATCGTCGCTCAGGCGATAGCTCGCCGGGAAGCGGATGCGCAGGGCGAGGTTCAGCCAGGACGATGTGGCGATGACGAGGAAGCACCAGCCGAAGGGGAGCGGCAGGCCCAGCCCGAACTGCGCCCCCACGACGGCCGCACTCTGTCCGGTGATCGCGAGCCATCGCAGCCGCACGAAGGTGTCGAGACGCAGGTGCCGTGCGTCGCGGACGAAGCCGTTGGTGCTCATGTCGATCATGTCAGGGGAACGATAGGGCCCGGTTGTCTCGCGTCTATCCCTCCCCGACCTGCCATCCGCTCTTGTCCGCCGCGCGAGTGCGCTAAATCGAGCGCACCGGGTCCGCTGCGATCGGGGCGACGCTTCGTCCGGCACGACGCGTTGGGCAGATGTCTCGGGGAGAAGCGATGTCGGCGCGAGGGGGGAACGGCCCGTGAACTTGTCCTATCTCTGGTACGAAGCCGCCCGCATGATGACGACGCCCGCGCGACTCGTCGCGGACGTCGCCAAGCACAGCCTCCAGAACCCGGCCAATCCGCTGGCCTACTCGCCCTATGCCCGCTCCATGGCCGCGGCCTGCGAGATGTTCGAGCGGGTGACCCGGCGCTACGGCAAGCCGAGCTTCGGCTTCACCAGCATCACGGTCGACGGAGAGAGCGTGCCGATCGCCGAGCGGGTCGTCTGGGAGCGTCCCTTCTGCCGGGTCGTCACCTTCGACCGGGGCTTCGTGCGCGGGCTCGCCGAGCCGCAACCGAAGCTGCTCATCGTCGCGCCGATGTCCGGCCACTACGCGACGCTCCTGCGCGGCACCGTCGAGGCCATGCTGCCCGACCATCAGGTCTTCATCACCGATTGGGCCGATGCCCGCCTGGTGCCGATCGGCGCCGGACGCTTCGACCTCGACACCTACATCGACTATCTCGTCGATCTCTTCCGCCACCTCGGTCCGGATCTGCACGTCATGGCGGTGTGTCAGCCGGCCGTGCCGGTCCTGGCCGCCATCGCCGTGATGGAGGCCCAGGGCTACGCGCCGGTGCCGCGCTCGATGACCCTCATGGGCGGCCCCATCGATACCCGGCGCTCGCCCACCGCCGTCAATTGCCTCGCGCAGGAGCGCGGCACCGCTTGGTTCGAGCGCAACTGCATCACAACGGTGCCCGCCGGCTATCCGGGGATCTGGCGCAGCGTCTATCCCGGCTTCTTCCAGCTCTCCGGGTTCATGGCCATGAACCTCGACCGACACGTCAATGCCCATGCGGAGATGTTCGATCACCTCGTGAAGGGCGACGGCGACTCGGCGGAGAAGCACCGCGAGTTCTACGACGAGTATCTGGCCGTGATGGACCTCACGGCCGAGTTCTATCTGCAGACGGTCAAGACGGTCTTCGTGGATCACGCCCTGCCGAAGGGGACGATGATCCATCGCGGCGCACGCGTCGATCTCGGCGCGATCCGCTCCTGCGCCATCCTCGCCATCGAGGGCGAGAACGACGACATCTCCGGCGTCGGTCAGACCCAGGCGGCCCTGGACCTCACGCCGAACCTGCCGTCGGAACGGAAGGCCTACCACCTGCAGAAGGGCGTGGGCCATTACGGCGTCTTCAACGGGTCCCGCTACCGCACCGTCATCGCGCCCCGGATCGCCGCGTTTATCCGCGATATGGAGGGCCCGGGTCGCGGCGGTGAAGCGATCGCCCAACGGCCGAATTTCGAGCCGTCCGCGTCCTCGGAGTGAGGATGGTGGCGCGCAGATCGATGGCGGAGCCGGACGACAGCGGTTAAGCTGGCGCCATGCGATTGGCGTTGCTGCGTGGGGCGGACCCGGATCACCTCGACATCGTGCACGAGGGCGAGACCCTGCGCATCCTGCTGCGCCGGCGGCCGACCGCGCGCCGGCTCACGCTGCGCGTCTCCAGCGCCACCGGTGAGGTCGTGATGACCCTCCCGACGCGGACCTCGATCGGCGTCGCGCGCACCTTCGCGATCAGCCACGGCGGATGGATCGCGGCGCGTCTCGCTCGAATGCCCGAACGGGTGCTGTTCGTGCCCGACGCCGTCCTGCCGATCCGGGGCGTACCCCACCGGGTCGTCCAGCGCGGTTCCAGGAGCGGGATCACCCGGCTCGAAGCGGCGCCGGACGAGCCGGTGCTGTCGGTTGCCTGCGAGGCGCCGCACATTGCCCGCCGCGTCACGGATTTCCTGCAGCGCGAGGCCCGGCGCGATCTCACGGAGGCGGTGGCCCGCTACGCCGAGAAGCTGGGTCAGGGGCCGTCCCGCATCACCCTGCGCGACACCCGGAGCCGCTGGGGCTCCTGCACGGTGCGGGGCGAACTGAACTTCTCGTGGCGGCTGATCCTCGCCCCGCCCCTGGTGCTCGACTATCTCGTCGCGCACGAGATGGGCCACCTGCGCGAGATGAACCACTCGTCGCGGTTCTGGACCCTGGTGGGTTCGCTCTGCCCGCACGTCGACGAGGCCGAGCGCTGGCTCAAGCGCAACGGCGCTACCCTCCACCGCTACGGCTGAGACCGCCTCAGCCGCGGACGCGCAGGGCCCGGATGCGTTCCACCCGCTCCGCCGGCCAGGTCGGACGGGGATCGACGTCGCCCGGGTTCAGGGTGCGGGGCGCGACGCTGTCGCAGACTTCGCGCTGGCGCAGGATGACCGGCTGGCCGAACTCGTCGCGGCGGCGGATGATGCCGCCGTCACGGCAGAAGCCGGCGATCTCGGCAGAGCTGCCGCCGCGGCGGCCGCCGGGGGTGCGCGCCACCGGCCGGTGTTCGATCACCAGGGGGCCGTCTCGGTTGAGGGAGCGCTCGATATAGGTCGTCTCGCCCACCGGCAGCGGCTCGGCGACGGCCGGCCCGGCGATGAGGAGGGCGGCGAGGAGGAGTGGGGCGCGCAGTCGCATGAATCGGTCCGTTGGCGGGCAAGCGTGGCGGTCAGCACTAGAGGCTGTACGCGCGGCGCGATAGTCGGTTCCCGAAGGCCGGCCTTCGCTTGACATTCGATGGCCCAGCATGGTCGGAACACCCGTGTTTTCCGTTAACGGTTCGCGGGGCGGCGGGCCAGGCGAAAGGGTCGACGCGTGGGGTTTCGAGGAATGGTGCAGCGTGCACGCGGCCTGGTCGCCCGGGGTGTCGCGGCGGCCCTGCTCGGTGCAGCGATGCTGCTCGTCGGCTTCGGGCCCCAGGGCGCGTCGGCGCAGGGCATGGTGCGCAACACGTTCGGCGACTGGCAGTTGCGGTGCGAGACGCCGGCCGGCGCCAAGGCCGAGCAATGCGCCCTGGTGCAGTACCTCGCCGCCGAGGATCGGCCGAACCTCACGCTGGTGGTGATCGTCCTGAAGACGGCCGACAATCGCGGTTACCTCCTCCGGGTGGTCGCGCCGCTCGGCGTCCTGCTGCCTTCGGGGCTCGGCTTGAAGATCGACAAGACCGATGTCGGCCGGGCCGGGTTCGTCCGGTGTCTCACCACGGGCTGCGTCGCCGAGGTCGTGATGGATGACGGATTGATCAAGCAGTTCAGCGGCGGAGCGCAGGCGACCTTCATCGTCTTCCAGACACCCGAGGAGGGCGTCGGCATTCCCCTGTCGATGAAGGGATTCGGGCAGGGATTCGACAGCCTGAAGTGAGGCGCGCCGCGGAATGCGGATGGGACGGATGATGCGAGGAGAGCAGGATCTCGGCATGAATCTGAACGGCTCGAATCCGGACATCATGACTCTGGGCACCGTGAAGGGTCGCAAACGGTTCGGTCTCCTCCTGTCGGCGACCCTCGCGGCGAGCGGCCTCGGGATCGGCGCCGCCGCCGCCGAGGAAGGCAACTTCTTCACGAACATGCTGAAATACGGCGGCACGACCGTCCCGCCGTCGCAGCCGGCCGACACCGATCCCCCCTATTGTCCGACGGTCGCGGTGCCCGAGGGCGGGGCGGCGCTGCAATCCTACGGCGGGCGGGCCGGCGACGGCAGCAGCCTGCGCCACCAGGTCACGATCGGCCGTCTGGCCCGGGAATGCGCCAAGCTCCAGGACGGCTCGGTGTCGGTGAAGGTCGGCGTCGAGGGGCAGGTCCTGCTCGGACCCGTCGGCAAGCCCGGCCGCTTCGATGCACCGGTCTCGATCGTCATCAAGGCGGGCGACAAGGTGCTCGCCAGCCGCATCCACCGGGTGGCGGTCACCGTGGCGCCGGGCTCGGCACAGGGTCTGTTCTCCTTCGTGGAGGACAATTTCGTCGTCCCGGCGGCGCAGGCCGGCAACTACGACATCGAGGTCCGCCTCGGGGCGGCGCCGCAGAAGACGGCACCGCGGAAGCGGAAGCCCGCGGTGGCGGCCACGTCGGAGGACCCCGCCACGGTGCCGGCGACGGACGCAGCCGAGTGAGCGCCGAGCCTGCGCGGGTGACGTCCTGACCGCATCCGGACGCCCTGTCGCCTTCACCCTCGACGCCACCGACGATCCCGTGTTCGACCGGCGGCTGCGGCTGGCCGAGACCGCGCGGGGTCGCTGGATCGTCCTGATCTATCGGGGACATTCGGCGCTGCGGCCGCTGCTGCGCGTGACCCGCGACGATGGTCGGCGCGAGGTCTTCGTCCTGCCGGGGGCGGGGCAGGGGTCGGCCGTCTGGTTCGGATACCTGCCGCCGGATGGGGCCGCGATCGACCTGGCCGTCGACGGGTGCGGCGGATTCGTGCTGGAGCGGGTCGGCCTGCGGTCGCAGGCCAGCGTGTTCGCCGCGTGTCTGCGCAAGCGTCCGATCCGGGCGATTTCGGCGGGATATCAATGGCTTAGGCGGAACGAACGGCGCACCCGCGACATCCTGCGGGGCAGCTGCGGGGTGACGCCGGTCGCGGAATTCGAGGACTGGCGATGTGCGCGGGCCCGGCCCGATGACGGACCGGTCCCGGCGGGGCCGACGGTACGACTGGTGATGCCGGCGCGGCCGGACGATCGCGAGCGGGTCGCCGCGACGATCCGCAGCCTGGAGGCGCAGCGCTTCGGGGCCTGGAACCTCGTCATCGGCTGGTCCGAGGCGGGCTGCGCGGCGACCACGGAAGATGCGCGCATCCGGCAGGTCCTCTGGCCGGCCTCCGGCCGCCTTGGTGATTTCCTGAGCGAGGACAAGGCCTTGGGGCTGATCGCGCCCGGCGACGGCCTCGATCCCGACGCCTTGGCGATCTTGGTCCGGACCCTGGCGGAGCCGGCCCGGCCGGGGATGGTCTACGCCGATTCCCAGGGCGAGGGTGCCGAGGCGACGCCCGCCCTGAAGCCGGACTGGAGCCCCGATCTGGCGCTGACGACGGCCTATCCCGGCACCCCGACCCTCTATGCCGGCGGCCTGCTGGAGCGCCTGCGAACCCTGCCCCTCGGGGCGCCGGACGACGTCGCGACCCGTCTCGCGCTCGAGGCGGTATACCAAGTGGGTCGCGACGAGGTCGCGCATGTGCCGCGCGTGCTGGCGAGGACCGCGCCTCCGCCGCCGGATGCGAACGAGCGCCACGCGGCGAGCCTGCGGACGCACCTCGTCGCGAATCGCATTCCCGCGCGGGTCGAGGTCAACCCGACCGGATTCGACCTGCTCTGGGCGCTGCCCGAGCCGCCGCCGCTCGCCAGCGTGATCATCCCGTCCCGGGATCGCCTGGAACTCATCCGGGTTGCGGCCGACGGCATCCTGAACGGAACGGACTACCCTGCGATCGAGCTCGTCATCGTCGACAACGGCTCGACCGACCCGGCGGTGCTCGCCCATTACGAGGTCCTGCGGCGCGACCCGCGGGTCCGCATCCTGTCCGCTCCGGGGCCGTTCAATTTTTCGGCGCTGGTCAATGCCGGCGTGGCCGCGTCCCGGGGCGGCGTCGTGGTCCTCCTGAACAACGACATCGCGGTGCTGCGCGAGGACTGGCTCACCGCCCTGGTGCGCCAGGCCTGCCGGCCGACGATCGGGGCGGTCGGGGCCAAGCTCCTCTACGCCGACGGGACCCTGCAGCATGCCGGCGTGGTGGTGGGGCTCGGCGGCCGGGCGGGGCACATCCTGCGCCGCCGCCCGGCCGACACGCCGGGGATGCTCGGGCGGATGCGGGTGGCCCACGAGGTCTCGGCCGTGACCGCCGCCTGCCTCGCCGTCGAGCGCGCCAAGTTCGACGCGGTCGGGGGGCTCGATGCGGACCGTTTCGCCGTCGATTTCAACGACGTCGATTTCTGCCTGCGCCTCGCCAGGGCCGGCTACCGCACGATCTGGACGCCGCGCGCCGTGATGGCCCACCTCGAATCGACCAGCCGGGGCCCGGCAATCGGCGCGGCGCGGCAGCGCTTCGAACAGGAGGCCGACCGCTTCGTGGAGCGCTGGCGCGACATCATCCGGCACGATCCCTACTACCATCCGGACCTGTCGCTGACGACCTTCGGGGAAGACCTTGAATAGGCCGGACGACCCGGCCCTCGCCTTCGCGGGCGTGGATCGGAGCCCGGCCTGGCTGCGCTGGGGGCAGGCCGCCGCCCGGCTCGCCCGGTCTCCGCGGGAGGGGTTCGCGATCCTGCGGGCGCGGCTGGCGGGCAAGCGCGTCCGCGCCGCGCAGGCCGGCGCCGCCCTGTTCGGCCTCGATCATGCGGGTCTGCGCTGCCGCCCGGCGGCGCAAGCCCGGCTCCTGCGGGCGAACGCGGCCGGGTTCGCGGGCCCGGGCGAGAGCGTCGCGATCCTGTCCGTCGCGGATCTGGCGGCGAACCAACCGGAGGGCGCCGAGATCCTGGTGCTCACGGCGCCGGGTCATGCCCTCGTGCCGGGCGCCGCCGGTCTTCTGGCCGAGGCTTTCGCCCGGCACCCGCAGCACCGGCTCGTCTACGGCGATGCGCTGCTGGGACCCGAGACCGGGACGGCGAGGCCGCTGCTGCGCCCGGCCTTCGACCCGGACTACGCCCGGGCGGTCGATTATCTCGGCCCGGTGCTGGCGGTCCGGGCCTCGGCGCTCTCTGCCCTGCGGCAGGCCGGCGGCCCGGTCACCGATGCCTTCGATCTCACCCTGCGGAGCGCGGAGCATTTCGGGCGCGCGGCGATCGGGCACCTGCCGCGCCTGCTCTCGCGCAGCGATGGGGCATCCGGCGCGGCACCGGACCCGGCGGCCCGGGCCGCCACCCTGCGCCGCGCCCTCGACCGCAGCGGCGCGGACGCCGTCGCGATCCGGATCGAGCCGGACGGCGTGCTGACCCTGGCTCACCCGCTGCCCGAGCGGCGCCCGCGCGTCAGCCTGATCGTGCCGACGCGGGACCGGGTCGATCTCCTGCGGACCTGCATCACCAGCCTCGTCGACCGCACGGATTGGCCGGAGCGCGAGATCCTGATCTGCGACAACGACAGTCGCGCGCCCGAGACCCTGGCGTATTTCCGGGCGCTGGAGGGCGCCGGCCTCGCCCGGATCGTGCCCTGTCCCGGCCCCTTCGACTTCGCCGGCATGAACAACCGGGCCGCCGCGCAGGCGCGGGGGGAGGTGCTGGCCTTCGTCAACAACGACGTCGCGGCCCTGCATCCGGACTGGCTCGAGCGGCTGGTGCGCGAGGCCCTGCGGCCGGATGTGGGCGCGGTGGGTGCCAAGCTCCTCGACGGGCGCGGCCGCATCCAGCATGGCGGCGTGCTGCTCGGGCCGGGCGGGCTCGTCACCCACGCCCACCGGTTCTTCCCCGGGGACGCGCCGGGCTACCTCGCCGGCCTGCGGGCGACTCGCGAAGTCGCGGCGGTCACGGCCGCCTGCCTCGTGGTGGAGGCCCGCAAGTTCGGGCAAGTCGGGGGCTTCGATGCGGCGGTCTTCGCGGTCGACTTCAACGACGTCGACCTGTGCCTGCGCCTGAACGCGGCCGGCTACCGCACCCTGTTCGTCCCGGGCGCGGTGCTGCGCCACGACGAGGCCGCGAGCCGGCGCTGGACCCCCGCCGCGCGGGCGCGCCACGGGCGCGAGGTCGCGGCCTTCCAAGAGCGATGGGGGCCGCTGCTGGCGCAGGACCCCCATTACCACCCGGGGTTCGACCCCGATCTCGGCACCTATGCGCGGCTGCGCCCGGACTGGCCGGAGGCGGGCGCGGTGGATCTGCGGTGAAGCGTGTGGGCTGCCGGATTCGGGGACCTACGCGCAGCACCCCGTCATCCTGGGGCCGCGCAGCGGAGCCCAGGATCCAGACACGCAAGGGGTGCCGGATCTGACGCCGTCAGCGGTTCTGGATTTCGGGCTCGCCTGCGGCGCCCCGGAATGACGGAGTGGTGCCGGGAGCCCACGGCCTCGCGTTAAGGAGTCGTTGTTTTCGCTGACGAATCGAGAGCGTATCGCGCGCAGCACCGCGTCATCCTGGGGCCGCGCATCGGAGCCCAGGATCCAGACACGCAAGGGGTGCCAGACATGACGCCGTCAGCGGCTCTGGATTCCGGGCTCGCCTACGGCGCCCCGGAATGACGGCGCGTTACAAAATACGAACGCCCCGCATTCGGGAGCCGCTGTAGTTAAAATCAGCCGGCGCGGGCCGGAGAGGCCCGCGGACCCGGACGGCCCCTTACTGGACGAGGCGCGGGCCGCCCGTCTGGACCTTCTCGTTCTCGGACATGATGCCGAGGCGCTTGGCGACCTCGGTATAGGCCTCGATCAGGCCGCCGAGATCCTTGCGGAAGCGGTCCTTGTCGAGCTTGTCCGACGACTTGATGTCCCAGAGGCGGCAGGAATCCGGGGAGATCTCGTCGGCGACGACGATGCGCATCATGTCGCCTTCCCAGAGGCGGCCGGTCTCGATCTTGAAGTCGACGAGGCGGATGCCGACGCCGAGGAAGAGCCCGGACAGGAAGTCGTTGACCCGGATGGCCAGCGCCATGATGTCGTCGATCTCCTGGGGGGTCGCCCAGCCGAAGGCCGTGATGTGCTCTTCCGACACCATCGGGTCGTTGAGCGCGTCGTTCTTGTAGTAGAACTCGATGATCGAGCGCGGCAGCTGCGTGCCTTCCTCGAGGCCGAGGCGGGTGGCGAGCGAGCCGGCTGCGACGTTGCGCACCACCACTTCGAGGGGGATGATCTCGACTTCGCGGATCAGCTGCTCGCGCATGTTGAGGCGGCGGATGAAGTGCGTGGGCACGCCGATGTCGTTGAGGTGCTGGAAGACGAACTCGGAGATCCGGTTGTTCAGCACGCCCTTGCCGTCGATGACATCATGCTTCTGCGCGTTGAAGGCGGTGGCATCATCCTTGAAGTGCTGGATGAGCGTTCCCGGCTCCGGACCCTCGTAGAGGACCTTCGCCTTGCCCTCGTAGATGCGACGGCGGCGGTTCATAGGCGTGTACCGTGGTTTGAGGAAGTCCATGGGCCGTGACTCCTTGCGAGCGAACGATGCGGAATCCGCGGCGTGGCGGCCTGTGGGTGGGGCCGGGCCGAGAGACACGTCGTACGTCGAAAGCCTCCGCGACCGTGGCGCAAACTACCCGAAGGCGGCTGGCAGCACAACGCGCCGGCCGGATGGGAGCCAGACCGACCGTGGGAGAGCCCGGGTGATAACGGGGAGCCGGCCCGGGACGCAAGGGCGCGGCGGCCGGGGTCGCGTCAGGGCGCCGGGGTCTTGGCCGGAAAACGGCACAGGTCCGCGATCGGGCAGCGGTGGCATTCGGGCTTGCGCGCCTTGCAGATGTAGCGGCCGAACAGGATCAGCCAGTGATGGGCGTTGAGCCGGTAGGGCGCCGGCACGATCGCCTCCAGACCGGCCTGGACCTTGTCGGTGGTGGGGGCGACCACGAGGGGAATCCGGTTGGAGACCCGGAAGATGTGGGTGTCGACCGCGATGGTCTCCTCGCCGAAGGCGACGTTGCGGACCACGCTCGCGGTCTTGGTGCCGACCCCGGGCAGCACCTCCAGGGCCTCGCGGGCGCGGGGCACCTCGCCGCCATGCTCCTCCACCAGGATGCGCGAGAGGGCGATCACGTTCTTCGCCTTGGTGTTGAACAGCCCGATGGTGCGGATGAACTCGCGCACCCGCGCCTCGCCGAGGGCTAGCATCGCCGCCGGCGTGTCCGCGACGGCGAAGAGCGGGGCCGTGGCTAGGTTGACGCTGCGGTCGGTGGCCTGGGCCGAGAGCACCACGGCCACCAGGAGCGTGAACGGGTTCTGGAATTCGAGCTCGGCGCGGGGCTCCGGGTTGGCGGCGCTGAGGCGGGCGAAGATCTCCGCCACCACCTCCGGGCCCACGGGTTCGGGCGTCGTGAGCGCGTCTGCGACGATCGGCGCGGCGAGGCGCGCGGAGATCGGCGATTTCCGGGGTCGGGTCGGCTGTCGGCTGGGCATCCCTGCGTTATATTCCCCGCATGGCGAGCGGCAATGACCACGTCCCTCCGATCGGCCGGCACCCGGACGGCCTCGATCCCGACAGCATGGACCGGCCTGTCTTCCAGGCCACCATCCGGCCGCACCAATCCCTGAGCCCCGACGGCTTCCGCAACGTGATGATCGGGTGCTGCGTCGTCTCCCTCGTCACCTCGGTCGCCTGCGTCCGGGCCGGGTTCTGGCCGGTGGCGGGCTTCTTCGGCCTCGACATGATCGCCCTCTACGTGGCGCTGAAGGCGAGCTTCCGGCGCGGACGCTCCTTCGAGGAGGTGGTGATCACCCCGATCGAGGTGATGCTCGCCCGGGTCACCCATCGCGGCGAGCGCCGGGAATGGCGCTTCAACCCCCTCTGGACCAAGCTCACCCGGGTCGAGGACGACGAGTACGGCATGCAGACCCTGACCCTCGAATCCCGCCGGGAATTCGTGGTGGTGGCCCGCGACGCCTCGCCCCCCGAGCGCGAGGCGATCGCCGACGGACTGACCCGCGCCCTGGCGCAGGTGAAGAAGGGCTATTGAGATGCCTGGGCGTTTCGGGCTCGGGGGCGCGGGAGTCACGACACGCCGCGGTGGCCAGCGCGGGTCCGACAGCGTTTCGGGCCGAGCGATCGCAGATGGCACCACCCCGTCAGTCCGGGGCGCCGCAGGCGAGCCCGGAATCCAGAGCCGCCGACGATGGAATGTCCCGGGCCACCCGCGTGTCTGGGTTCCGGGCTCCCCTGCGCGGACCCGGGATGACGGGGTGCTTCACGCGCGTTCCCCGCAAGGGGGAGGAGAGCCGCGTCGAGCCGAAATGCGTGAGAACGAGATCCCGAGCAAGATCCCGAGCAAGGTCCGCAGAAAGACGCGTCACGTCTCGGTTGCCTGCGCGATCCTCGCTGCCCTGGCCTCAACCGCACCCGCCGCGGCGGCACCGGCGGACACGCGCGTGAGGGTCCGCTTCGTCGCGCCCGAGCGCTACACCGATGCCGACGACCGCTTCGGCGCGGGCCCCGGCCTGCGCGGCACGCTGGCCGAGATCCGGCGGATCATCGAGGCCTCCGCCCGGCGCGTGATGGGTCCGGACGAGACCCTGTCCGTGGACGTCCTCGACATCGACCGGGCCGGCTTCGTGCGCCCGGACCTGAACATCCCCTCGGGCCTGCGGATCGTCAGCGACGCCACCCCGCCGGCGATCCGCCTGCGCTACGAGCTGCGGCGAGGGGGCCGCCGCCTCGCCGCGGGCGAGGAGCGCCTGACCGACATCAACTTCCTGTTCGGCGCCCGCGCCGCCGCCGCCAGCGGGAGCTTCGGCTACGAGGAGGCCCTGCTGCGCGACTGGGCTCGCCGGCGGCTCTCCGCCGGCGCGGCGCGGCCGGACTAGGGGCCCGGGGCCGTTACGGCCGGCTCGACCGGCACATGACCAAAGCGTCATGTTTCCGCCAGCCTCGTGCAAGGCGCGGCGCTCCACGCTTCCGGGCATCGATCCAGCGCGGAGGGGGACGCGGCATGAATGTGGCCGGACAAGGCGGTTTCCCGCGGGCGGGCGAGACCCTATCACTCCGTCCCATGCGTCTGCTCATCATCGAGGACGACCGCGAGGCGGTCGCCTATCTGGTCAAGGCCTTTCGCGAGGCCGGTCACGTCCCGGACCAGGCCACCGACGGCCTCGACGGCTACGCCCTGGCGCAGGAGGGCGATTACGACGTGCTCATCGTCGACCGCATGCTGCCGAAGCTCGACGGGCTGTCGCTGATCCGCTCCCTGCGCGAGCAGGGCGTGACAACGCCGGTGCTGATCCTCTCGGCGCTGGGCCAGGTGGACGACCGGGTGAAGGGCCTGCGGGCGGGCGGCGACGACTACCTGCCCAAGCCCTACGCCTTCTCCGAGCTGCTCGCCCGGGCCGAGGTGCTGGCCCGCCGCCGGGCCGGGCCGGGGGCGGCGGCCGAGGCCACGGCCTACCGGGTCGGCGACCTCGAACTCGACCGCCTGTCCCACCGCGTCACCCGGGCCGGCCACGAGATCGCGCTGCAGCCCCGGGAATTCCGCCTGCTCGAATACCTGATGCGCCATGCCGGCCAGGTGGTGACCCGGACGATGCTGCTGGAGCATGTCTGGGACTATCATTTCGACCCGCAGACCAACGTCATCGACGTCCATGTCTCGCGCCTGCGCGCCAAGGTGGACAAGGATTTCGAGCAGCCGATCATCCACACCGTGCGCGGCACCGGCTACGTGCTGCGGGTCGACGAGGCGCGCGGCCCCGGCACGGCCCCGTGACGGCTTCCGACGACGCCCCGGCCGGACGCCTCGGCAACCTGTTCCGCACCACGGCCTTCAAGCTGTCCTTCGCCTACCTGGTGGTGTTCGCGACCTTCGCGCTGCTGGGACTCGGCTACGTCGCCTGGAACGCCAGCCGGGCGCTGGACGACCAGATGGTCTCCACCATCGAGGCCGAGATCAACGGCCTGTCCGAGCAGTACAAGGCCGGCGGCCTGCGCCGGCTGATCTCGGTGGTGGAGCGGCGCGCCGGCGAGCCGGGGGCCTCGCTCTACCTCGTCACCAACCCGGCGGGCGAGCGCATCGTCGGCAACATCGACGCCCTGCCCACCGGGCTCATCGTCGATCCCGGCCAGACCGAGGCCAACTACGCCCGCATCGGCGGAACCCCGAACGTCGAGCACCGGGCGATCATGCAGATCTTCGTGCTGCCCGGGGGCTTCCGGCTCCTCGTCGGCCGCGACGTGGCCGAGCGCGACCGCCTACGCGCGGTGATCGGCCGGACCTTCGGTTCGTCGGTGGGGCTGGTGGTGCTCCTCGGCGTCGTCGGCGCCTGGTTCATCGCCAGCCGGGTCCTGAAGCGCGTCGACGCCATGACCGAGACCACCCGGCGGATCATGGCGGGCGACCTCGACGGGCGCCTCGCCGTGGCGGGCACCGGGGACGAGCTCGACCGGCTGGCGCGCAACCTCAACGCCATGCTGGAGCGGATCGGGGAATTGATGCGCGGCCTGCGCGACGTCTCCGACAACATCGCCCACGACCTCAAGACGCCGCTGACGCGCCTGCGCAACCGCGCCGAGGAGGCCCTGCGCACCGCCGAGACGCCCGACGCCCTGCGGGCCGCGATGGAGGGGGTGATCGAGGAGAGCGACGGCCTGATCCGGATCTTCAACGCGCTCCTGATGATCGCCCGGCTGGAGGGCGCCAATGCCCGCGCGGAGTTCCAGCCCTTCGACGTCGCCGGGGTGGTGGAGGCGGTGGCTGAGCTCTACGAGCCCCTGGCCTCCGAGCAGGGCCTCGGCCTCCGGGTCGAGACCTCGGGCGCGCCCCTGACCCTGCGCGGCAGCCGCGAGCTCATCGGGCAGGCCCTGGCGAACCTCGTCGACAACGCGGTGAAGTACGGCGGCCCCAGCGGCGAGATCCGCCTCAGCGCCGCGCGGGTGGGCGACACCCTGCGCCTCGGCGTCGCCGATTCCGGGCCCGGCATCCCCAGCGAGGCCCGCGGCCGGGTGCTCGACCGCTTCGTCCGGCTGGAGGAGGCGCGCTCGCGCCCGGGCTTCGGGCTCGGCCTCAGCCTCGTCAACGCGGTGGTGCGCCTGCACCAGGGCACCCTGGCGCTGGAAGACCATGCCCCCGGGCTCTCCGTCGTGATAACCCTGCCGGCGGGAGATCCGACGGGAGGGTAGGGCATGAACCAGGCCGCCGACGCGCCGAGCCGCAGCCTGCGCGCGCGCCTGTCCGCCGCCCCCGTCCTGTCCGACCCCGATGCCGCCGCGTCGCGCCTCGCCGAGATCGAGCCCGCGCTGCCGCCGGGCTTCCTCGACGCGCCCCTGCGGGCGCTGCTCCTCGGCCTCGCCGACCATTCCCCCTTCCTGTGGCAGCTGGTCGCCCGCGCGCCCGCGCGCCTCGTCGAACTCGCCGAGGCCGAGCCGGAGGCGGCCCTGGCGGCCCTGATCGCCCGGCAGCGCGCGGCGGGGCGCGGGCCGGACCTCGAGGCCGTCGCGAAACTGCTCCGGCAGAACCGGGCCGAGCACGCGCTCCTGGTGGCCCTGGCCGATCTCGGCGGGCTCTGGCCCCTCGCCACCGTGACCGAGGCGCTGTCCGACTTCGCC
Source organism: Methylobacterium sp. FW306-05-D (assembly GCF_058782155.1). Taxonomy (NCBI): domain Bacteria; kingdom Pseudomonadati; phylum Pseudomonadota; class Alphaproteobacteria; order Hyphomicrobiales; family Methylobacteriaceae; genus Methylobacterium; species Methylobacterium sp. FW306-05-D. Next base: position 12,507 of record NZ_JBYSXL010000014.1, on the reverse strand, counting down.
GACGCCTCGGTGCGGGCGGCGGCCGACGCCATGCTGCTCCAGGCGGCCGCCGCCGGGCGCTTCCTGCCCCGCGATCCGGCCGAGCCGCAGGCCGGCTCCGGGCTGATCGTGCTGGCGCTCGGCAAGCACGGGGCGGGCGAGCTGAACTATTCGAGCGACATCGACCTCGTGGTCTTCTTCGACCCCGAGACCGCGCCGCTGAAGTCGGACCTGCCGGCGACGCCGTTCTTCACCAAGCTCGCGCAGGGCATGGCGAAGCTGCTGCAGGAGCGCACCGCCGACGGCTACGTCCACCGGGTCGATTACCGCCTGCGCCCGGACCCGGGCTCGACCCCGGCGGCGCTCTCGCTCAACGCCGCCTACGTCTATTACGAGAACCTCGGCCAGAACTGGGAGCGGGCAGCCTACATCAAGGCGCGGGCGATCGCGGGCGACCTCCCGGCCGGGGACGCGTTCCTGGCGAACCTGCGCCCCTTCGTCTGGCGCAAGTATTTCGACTTCGCCTCCATCGCCGACGTGCACGCCATGAAGCGCCAGATCCACGCGGTGCGCGGCCACGACACGATCGCGGTGGCGGGCCACGACATCAAGCTGGGGCGCGGCGGCATCCGCGAGATCGAGTTCTTCGTCCAGACCCAGCAGCTCGTCTTCGGCGGGCGCCGGCCGGAGCTGCGCGGGCGCGGCACCGTGGCGATGCTCGACGGCCTGACCCGTGACGGCTGGATCGACGCCGCCGCCCGCGACGACCTCACGGCGGCCTATGGTTTCCTGCGCACGATCGAGCACCGCCTGCAGATGCTGCGCGACGAGCAGACCCAGCGCCTGCCGGGCGAGGCCGACGAGCTCGAACGCTTCGCGCGCTTTTCCGGCTTCGCCACCCGCGACGCCTTCGAGGCGGCCCTGTTCCACCATGCCCGACGGGTACAGGGCCATTACGCCCTACTGTTCGAGGCCGAGCCCGACCTCTCCTCGGAGGTCGGCGACCTCGTGTTCAGCGGCACCGGCGACGACCCCGCGACGCTGGCGACCCTGGAGACGCTCGGCTTCCGCGAGCCCGAGCGCGCGGTGGAGACCGTGCGCGGCTGGCATTTCGGCCGCCGGCCGGCGGTGCGCACGCCGCGCGCCCGCGAGGTGCTGACCGAGCTGGTGCCGGTGCTGATGCAGGCGCTCGGCGGCACCGCCCATCCGGACGCCGCCCTCGACACCCTGGACCGGGCCTTCGCCCGGATGCCGGCGGCCCTCGAACTCCTGACCATCCTGCGCTCGAACGAGCGCCTGAGGCTGCTCTTCGCCGATCTCCTGGGCACGGCGCCCCGCCTCGCCGAGACCGTCGCCTTCAGCCCGCACGTCCTCGACGCGGTGATCGACCGGGACTTCGCCGACGCCTCCACCGACGCCGAGGCCCTGGCGCAGCAGGTCCGGGCCCGGCTCGGACAGGCGAGCGACCACGAGGACTTCCTCGACCGGATGCGCGACGCCGCCCGCCAGCTGCGCTTCCTGACGGGGGCCCGGCTCCTCTCCGGCATCCTCTCGCCCGAGGAGGCTGGCCGCGCCTTCGCGGGCATCGCCGACGCGGTGATCGCCGTCACCGTGGAGCGGGTCTCGGCGAGCTTCTTCTCCGAGCACGGGGCGGTCCCGAGGGGGCGCCTCGCGGTGCTCGGCCTCGGCCGCCTCGGCGCGCGCCAGCTCACGGCGGATTCCGACCTCGACCTCGTGCTGGTCTACGACTTCGACCCGGAGGACCGCACCAGCGCCGGCCCGAAACCCCTCGACGCGGCGGTGGCCTACAACCGCCTCGCCCAGCGCATCGTCGCCGCCCTCACGGTGCCGACCCGGCGCGGCCACCTCTACGAGGTCGACCTGCGCCTGCGCCCCGGCGGCGGCCAGGGCCCGGTGGCGGTGCAGTGGCGCAGCTTCCGCAGCTACCACGCGGACGACGCGGAGCTCTGGGAGCACATGGCCCTGACCCGCGCCCGGGTGATCGCCGGCGATGCCGGCCTCGGGGCCGAACTCGACGCCGAGATTCGCGCCATCGTCGCCCGCCCCCGGGACCCGGCCGAGGTCCGGCGCGCGGTGCGGGAGATGCGCCACCTCGTGGAGCGGGAGAAGGGCCATCGCGGCCCCCTCGACCTCAAGCTCGCCCCCGGCGGCCTCCTCGACCTCGACTTCCTGGCCCAGGCACTGGTGCTCGGCGAGGCCCATCGCCGGCCCGAAAGGGTCGGGCTCGGCGCCTGCGCGGTCTTCGCGAAGGCCGCCGCCGACGGCGACCTCGCCCGGCCCGCGGCGGAGCGCCTGATCGAGGCCTATCGCCAGTTCGACGACGTGCTGCACTGGCAGCGCCTGATGGTGGAGGGCGACCCGGCCGAGGCCTCGCCCGTCGCGCTCTCCCGCCTCGCGGTGGCCATGGGTTCACCGGATTCGAACCGGCTGGTCGCCGGGCTCGACGAAGCACGCACGGAGATCCGCGCACTGTTCGAGCGCCTGATGGCGGGGTGAGGACGCGGGGGCGGGCCGATGCCCTTCGTCCCGGCAGGGCGATCACCGACGGCAGCGCACCGTCATTCCGGGGCGCCGCAGGCGAGCCCGGAATCCAGACGCGCAGGTGGTGCCGATTCGACGCCGGCGGCGGCTCTGGATTCCGGGCTCCGCTGCGCGGCCCCGGAATGACGGGGTGCTGGGTGTGGGACGTTCGCCCCGAAAACCTCAGACCGTCTCCGCCGTCGCCTCGGGCGTGCGCGGGGTGGCGCCGGCGGCGTCGCGGAGGGAGGCGACGGTTTCCTGGGCGGCGTCGGGGACGAGGTTGCGGCGGTTCTCCGGGGTGGGAACCGGCAGGCGCACCATCACGATGGTGCCGAGGCCCTCCTGGGAGCGGATGCGCAGGGCGCCGCCGTGGAGTTCGGCCATGGAGCGGGCGATGGCGAGGCCGAGGCCGGAGCCCTTGTGGCTGCGGGTGAGGTTGGTCTCGACCTGCTGGAACGGGGCGCCGAGGCGGCGCAGGGCCGATTTCGGGATGCCGATGCCGGTGTCCTCGACGTAGATGTGGACGTTGGCCCCGGCCGGGCGCGCCTTGATGATGATGCGGCCGTCGCCGGCGGGGGTGAACTTCACCGCGTTCTGGACGAGGTTGGTGAGGATCTGGTGCAGGGCGCGCTCGTCGGCCAGCACCGTCAGGGCCTCGACCACGTCCACGCTGATCGTCAGGGATTTGGCCCGGGCCGCCTCGCCCACGAGCTTCAGGGTGCCCTCGATCGCCCCGGCCACAGCGATCTCGCGCGGGGCGAGCTTCACCGTCTGCGCCTCGATGCGCGACATGTTGAGGATGTCGTCGATGACCGAGAGCAGGTAGTCGCCGCTAGAGCGAATGTCGCGGCAATAGTCGGTGTAGCGGGGCGAGCCGAGGGTGCCGTAGACCTCGCTCTCCATCAGTTCCGCGAAGCCCATGATCGCGTTGAGCGGCGTGCGCAGCTCGTGGCTCATGTTGGCGAGGAACTCGGACTTGGCCTGGTTGGCGCCCTCGGCCTGCGCCTTCTGGTCGAGGTAGCGCTCGGCGAGGTCGGCGAGCTGCTGGGTCTGGAGCTCCAGGGTCCGGCGGGAGCGCTTGAGGTCGCGCACGGTCTCGATCAGCTCGCGCTCGGACTGGACGAGCTGCTCCTGGTGCCGCTTCAGGTTGGTGATGTCCGTGCCCACCGAGACGTAGCCGCCGTCCTTGGTGCGGCGTTCGCTGATCTGGAGCCAGCGGCCGTCGGTGAGCTCGGCCTCGAAGGTCCGGGCGGTGGCACCGCTCGGCTCCAGGTCGCGCAGCTCGCGCCGGACCGGCGGCAGCACGCCCCGGCCCATGATCTCGGCATAGCGCCGGCCCGGGATCGCGTCCTCGGGGCTCAGCGCGTGCAGGTGGCGGAACTTCGAGTTGCACAGCACGAGGCGGTTGCCGGTGTCCCAGAGGACGAAGGCCTCGGAGATGGCCTCGACCGCGTCGCGCAGGCGCATGTCGGCGGTGGCGTTGAGTTCGGCGAGGGTGCGCTGCTCGGTGACGTCGAGGGCGATGCCGACGAGGTGGCGCCCGCCGTCGATGGTGTCGGGCACGATCTCGGCCCGCATCCGCATCCAGACCCAGTTGCCGGTGGCGCCGCGCACCCGGAACTCGTGGTCGACGGTGGACTGGCTGGCCGCGAGGTGCCGGGCGAGGCTGTAGAGGTCGCCGTCGTCGGGATGCACCAGGGCGTTGACGTCGCCGAAGGACAGGAACTCGCGCTCTCGGTGGTAGCCGAGCAGCGCGTACATGGAATCGGACCAGTAGATCCGCCCGCGCGGGATGTCCCAGTCCCAGAGGCCGCAGCGGCCGCGCCCGAGGGCGGTGTCGAGGCGCTGCTTGATCTCCTCGCAGACCCGGTCGACGGCGTAGGCCCGGCGGGTCTGCAGGGCGTAGGCGATGCCGGTGCCGATGATGACCAGGGCGGCGGCGCCGAGGAGGATGGCCTGGTTGCGCATCCGCGTGGTCCAGGCGGCGGTGATGTCGGCGAGCGGCTGGAGCACCGCCACCTGGCCGCGCCCGCCGGGCAGGTTGCGCAGGGCCGCGATCACCACCGAGCCGTCCGCCAGGGTCACGGTCATCACGCCCGCGCTCTCGCCGAGGGTGGAGAGCGCCTGCATCTCCCCGAGATGCTGGGTCAGGGTGCGGGGCGGGCCGGGCAGGGGCGGGTTGGCCGCCACGATGACGTCGTTGGGCGAGATCAGCAGGATCCGGCGCCCGGCATGGAGCAGGCCCGGCGGCAGCAGCGAGCCGAGGTTGCGGTGGGCGGCCTCGCCCTTGGCCTCGCCGTCGATGTCGACCCCGGCGAAGGCGGCCGCGGCCAGGCGGGTCACGGCCTCCACGTCGGTGGTGGCCGCGCGGATCACCTCCTCGCGCTGGGCCTGCAGCAGCATGGCCGCCACCGCCCCGAGGCAGATCAGGAACGTGGCGAAGAGTGCCGGCAGAGCGAAGCGCAGCCAGGTCTCGGCGCGCACGAAGCGGACATGCGCGGCGTGCTGAGGCCGGTGGATGCCCAGAATCGTATCCGCACGCGCGGAGAGGGAAGCGGAATCCGCCTCCAGCATGGCCTAACTCCGCCGTTGGGATTTGTGCACCGGAAGGGCGGGCCGCTCCGCCTTTCGAATCGTATACGATTCAACATCTCCGGTGGGGTCTTGTCCACGCGTTTTTTCCGGCCACGCTTGACTCCGAACGCGAATCCAAGGTGCCGAATCGGGCGTGCCGGCCGGGCAAAACCCGATTCCCTTCAGGCACTTGCTAGCCGGCGAGGGTCCGGTCGAGGATGTCCCCGACGTCCCGTGACAGACCGGCAACAGCGCGAATTTTCAGCAATGCCGATCGGGCCTGCGCGCGCCGCTCCGGCTCCATAATCCGCCACGATCCGAAGGCCGTCAGTAGGCGCGCGGCCACCTGGGGGTTGGTCCTGTCGAGGGCCAGAACCGCGTCCGCCACAAGGGCATAGCCGGTTCCGTCCGGGCGGTTGAACTGGGTCGGATTGCCCATGCTGAAGCTGCCGATCAGGGCCCGCACCCGGTTCGGATTGGTCATCGAGAAGGCCGGGTGATCCTGCAGCCCGCGGATGCGCTCCGCCGTCCCGGCCTCCGGAACCGCGGCCTGGATCGCCAGCCACTTGTCGAGGACGAGCGGCTCGGCCCGGTAGGCCTCGGCGAATCGCGCGAGCGCCGATTCGCGCTCCGGGCCGGGATTCTGGGCCAGGACCGAGAGGGCGGCGAGCCGGTCGGTCATGGTCGTCGCCGTCTCCATCTGGTGCGCGGCGAGCAGGGTCGCGGCCGCCGGATCGGCCGCCGCCACGAGGTCGAGGGCCGCGTTGCGGAAGGCGCGCGGGCGGGCGGCCGCGGCATCGGGGCTGAACGGCGTGCCGTCCGCGTCCGCCAGCGCGTCGCGCAGGCCGAGGAGCTGCGGCTTCAGCTGCGTGCCGAGCTGCCGGCGCAGGGCGTGGCGGGCCCGGTGGATCGCATCCGGGTCGATCTCCGTGGCGATCTCGTTGGCGACGTCGGCCTCGCTCGGCAGGGCGAGGACCAGGGCGGCGAAGGCGGGGTCGGCCAGGGCCTCGGCCTCCAGGAAGCCGGCGAGCGCCGCGCCGAAGCCCGCGGCCCCGGTCTCCGCCAGGGCACCGGAGCGGGTGCCCTGGATCAGCAGGCGCATGGCGACGCTCTGGGCGGCCTGCCAGCGGTTGAACGGGTCGGTGTCGTGGCGCAGCAGCGTCAGCGCGTCGGCATCGGTCATCTCGATCTCGACCCGGACGGGGGCGGAGAAGCCGCGGAACAGCGAGGGCACCGGTCGCACGGGCACATCGGTGACCGTGAGGCTGTCGCTGGCCTGGTCGAGCACGAAGACGCCGTCCGCAATCCGGTCGCTCGCCGCATCGAGGGGGCCATCCGGACCGATCAGGCCGAGGCGGACGGGGATCACCAGGGGCGGGGCGTCGGGCGCGCCGGGCAGGCTCTGGCGGAAGGCGAGGCGGTAGGTCCGTGCCTCCGGATCGTAGCGGCCCTGCACCGCCACCCGGGGCGTGCCGGGGCGCTCGTACCAGCGGGCGAAGGTGTCGAGGTCGCGGCCCGAACTGGCGGCGAAGGCGGTCAGGAAGTCCTCCACCGTGGCGGCCCTGCCGTCGTTGTCGGCGAAGTAGCGGTCCATCCCGGCCCGGAAGGCTTCGGCGCCCAGGAGGGTGCGCAGCATCCGCACGATCTCGGCGCCCTTCTCGTAGACGGTGGCCGTGTAGAAGTTGTTGATCTCGGTGTAGTGCCGCGGCCGCACCGGGTGGGCGAGCGGCCCGGCATCCTCGGGGAACTGCCGCGCCCGCAGGGTGCGGACCTCGCCGATGCGGTGCACCGCGCGCGAGCGCATGTCGGAGGAGAATTCCTGGTCGCGGAAGACCGTGAGGCCTTCCTTGAGGCAGAGCTGGAACCAATCCCGGCAGGTGATGCGGTTGCCGGTCCAGTTGTGGAAGTACTCGTGCGCGATGATCGCCTCGATGGCGGCGTAGTCCGCGTCGGTGGCGGTCTCGGGCGAGGCCAGCACGTAGCGGTCGTTGAAGATGTTGAGGCCCTTGTTCTCCATCGCGCCCATGTTGAAGTCCGAGACCGCGACGACGTTGAAGACCTCGAGGTCGTAGGCGCGGCCGAAGGCGGTCTCGTCCCAGGCCATCGCGCGGGCCACCGCGTCGAGGGCGTAGTCCGCCCGCGCGGCCTTGCCGGGCTCGACATAGACGGCGAGCTCGACCGTGCGGCCCTCGCTGGTGGTGAAGGGGCGCCGGACGGAGTCGAGGCGCCCACCCACCAGGGCGAAGAGGTAGGCCGGCTTCGGATGGGGATCGTGCCAGACCGCATAGTGGCGCCCGGGGCCGGCCTCGCCGGATTCGACGGGATTGCCGTTGCCGAGCAGCACCGGCGCCTCGGCCCGGTCGGCCTCGATCCGCGTGGTGTAGACCGCCATGACGTCGGGCCGGTCGAGGAAGTAGGTGATCCGCCGGAAGCCGTCGGCCTCGCACTGGGTGCAGTAGACCCCGTTGGAGCGGTACAGCCCCATCAGCTTGGTGTTGGCGCTCGGGTCGATCCGGGTCTCGATCTCCAGGGTGAAGGGGCCCGCCGGCGGCCGGTGCAGGGTCAGGCCGGACGGGGACAGGGCGTAGGCCTCGGGCGCGAGGTCGATGCCGTCGAGGCTCAGGCGCTCCAGCACCAGGTCCTCGCCGTCGAGGACCAGCGGCGCGCCCGGGCGCCCGGCCGGATCGGGCGACAGGGTCAGCCGCGCCCGGACCCGGGTCGCGGTGGGATGGAGCGCGACGTCGAGATCCACCGTGCCGATCCGGTAGTCGCTGGGGCGGTAATCCTCCAGGCGGATCGTGATCGGGGTTTCGGTGCGCATGCGGGCTCCTCGCGGTCAGAACGCCACTGTGCGGGGTGTGCGGCGGCGGCGCAACGCGGGCGGCCCCCGGCTCGTTGACGCGTGCATGCGCCGGACCAGATAGGCGCAGGTCCTTCGGCGCCGGTCCCGCGGCGCCGCCCCTTCGGAGAGCCCACCCATGCGATTCCTGCACACCATGGTCCGCGTCGCGGACCTCGACCGCGCCCTCGACTTCTACGTCAACACCTTCGGGCTGCAGGAGGTGCGCCGCGTCGACAACGAGAAGGGTCGCTTCACCCTCGTGTTCCTGGCCGCGCCCGACGATGCCGGCACCGCCCGCGAGACCCAGGCCCCGGTGATCGAGCTGACCCACAACTGGGACCCGGAGACCTATTCGGGCGGTCGCAACTTCGGCCACCTCGCCTACGAGGTCGACGACATCTACGCGTTCTGCGCGAAGCTCCAGGCGGCCGGCATCACGATCAACCGCCCGCCGCGCGACGGCAACATGGCCTTCGTGAAGTCCCCCGACGGCATCTCGATCGAACTGCTGCAGAAGGGCCCGGCCAAGCCCCCGCAGGAGCCCTGGTCCACCATGGAGAACACCGGGAGCTGGTAGGCCGTCCCCGGCGAGCCGCCCCACGCCGGGCGGCTCGCCGCGACCTCCGGTGTCGATCTCCCGCGCCGGCCTCAGCCGCCGGTCTCGGGCGCCGGGGTGATCCCGAGCTGGCTCAGCTTGGCCGCCACGACCTCGATCGGCCGGCGCAGCTTGAGGCTCATGACCGAGACCGGAATGCCCTCGCGGGCCATCTCGGTGAGGTGCTGGACGGATTCGAGCGTCCAGGCCGTGTCGTTCGTCGCCATCGCGTCCTCCTGATCCGGATGCCGTCGGCCGGCGGTCGCCGTCGCGCCATCTCCGGGACGGCCCTGGAGGACCTGGAGCAGGCCGCGACCGCCGCAAGCCGGGAGGCCAAAATCTCGGCAAAATCTCGGCAAAATCCCGGCATGCCGCCCGGGCGGGCAGCCCGCCGGCCGCAAGGGCCCTTGACCCCCGGCCCGGGCCCGGCGCACATCCGCGCCGGATCAGTCGGCCGGGCGGCCGCTCCGGGCGTCACGCCCGGGGAGGAAAGTCCGGGCTCCATGGAGAGACGGTGCCGGATAACGTCCGGCGGGGGCGACCCCAGGGACAGTGCCACAGAGAGCAGACCGCCACGGACCGGCCTCGGCCGATCCGCGGTAAGGGTGAAAGGGTGCGGTAAGAGCGCACCGCGGACGCGGCAACGCGGACGGCACGGCAAACCCCACCGGGAGCAAAACCGAATAGGGGCGACACGGCAGGCCTCGCGGTCCGCCAGGCCCTCTCTCCAGGCCCGTCGCCCGGGTTGGTTGCTCGAGGCGGTCGGCAACGATCGTCCCAGAGGAATGGCCGCCACGTCAGGGGGCCGCGAGGCTCCCGGGCCCTACAGAACCCGGCTTACAGGCCGGCTGATCCCCCGCTTTCCCGCCCCGCGATCCGGGTCCGGCGCCGCGTATCCGGGCCGCCGGTGAAGACCCCGGGGCGCCCCGGCCCGGGATTGCAACTTCCGGATGGTTGCGAATACCTGCGCCCGCCGCGTCGACAACTTGCGCGCGAGTGAATGAGATGCGAAGTCCATCTCAGCGAAGCGTTCGAGGAGATGGAATCACTTAGACTTGCTGATCTGATGCTATGAGTGCATTCCGATCTGTAAAACCAGTTTGGCGAACGAATATTTAAGCCAGGTCCGGTATCCAGTCTTCGTTCAAGGCCGTCGTATTTCCTGGACGGTTCTTTCGGGTCTAGTCGGGGTTGGTTGATGTCGATCCTTCGCAAGGTCGTTGCTTGGGCCGTCGGGGCAGTGTTTCTCGCCGGTGGCGCCGCGATATCGGGTGAACTCGACGACCTCAAGACCCTCTACAGGCGACCGACCGCGATCCCGTTCCCGGAGACGGCGCCCTATTCGCCGCAGATGGCGACGCTCGGCAAGATGCTGTTCTTCGATCCGCGCCTGAGCGGCAAGCAGCACCTCAGCTGCGCGAGCTGCCACAATCCCTCCTTCGGCTTCGAGGTCCCCGTGGCCGGTGCCATCGGCGCCACCAACAAGCCGCTCGGGCGCCACGCTCCGACCGTGCTCAACGCCGCCTGGATCCCCACTCTGTCCTGGGATGGCCGCACGCCGGACCTCGAGACCCAGGCGATCGTGCCGATCACCGCCGAGGCGGTGATGGACGGCAAGTTCCCGGAGATCGTCGCCCGCCTGAAGCGCACCCCGGAATACCAGGCCTGGTTCGCCCGGCTGTTCCCGGGGCAGGGGGTGACGCAGGACACGATCCTCACCGCCATCGCAACCTACGAGCGGACGGTGGTGTCGGACTGGGCGCCGTTCGACCGCTGGATCGAGGGCGACGCCAACGCGATCTCGCCCGCGGCGCAGCGGGGCTTCGCGCTGTTCAACGGAGGGGCCGGCTGCGCGCGCTGCCACACCGGATGGAACTTCACCGACAACCAGTTCCACGATCTCGGCACCGAGACCCGGGACATCGGCCGCGCCGTCGTCGAACCGCAGAACCCGCTGGCCCGCCACGCCTTCAAGACGCCGGGCCTGCGCAACCTGACCTACCGCGCGCCCTTCGGCCATTATGGCCAGTTCGCCAGGCTCGAATCTGTCCTCGACTTCTACGAATCCGGCGGGATCGATCGCCCGTCGAAGTCGCCCCTGATGGTCCCCGTCCGGCTGGCAGCGGAGGAGCGCGCGGACCTCATCGCCTTCCTGCACGCGCTCACCGCCGAGCAGTCCCGCACCGCCCTGCCCAACCTGCCGAACTGACCGGCCGGCCTGGTTTCACCGCGCCGACCGTACCGATACGAACCCGACGACGAGAGCCTTCGCGATGTCGATCCGCTACACGATCCTGCTTCCGCTCCTCGGGCTCATGCTCCTGGCGGGCCTCCTGTCCGGCGTGACCGGCTGGGTCGGCCTCGGGGCGGTCGGCGACCTGTCCGGGCTCGTCGAGCGCACCTCGGAGGCGAACGCGGCGAGCCGCGTCGCCCGCGACCGCTTCAAGCGGGCCGAGGACCTCATCGCCCGGGTGAGCGCCATGACCGACCTGATCGACATGGCCCCGGTCACCCGGGAATTCACGGCGGCGAGCGATGAGCTGATGGCCCTGCTCGGACGGCTGGAGGCCCTGGCCCAGTCGGAGGGCATGACCGCCCTGACCCGCGCCGCCCAGGGCGAGGCCCGGCAATGGCGCGCCGACGCCGAAGTGCTCCTCGGCATCCGACCGGCGCGCGAGGTTCCGACCCTGGAGCGGATGACCCGGCAGAGCCGCCGCCTCAGCCAGCGTTTCGACGAGGCCGTGACCCTGGCGGCCCAGGATGCCCGCATCCAGCTCGAGAAGACCCGTGCCGCCACGGTCTGGCAGATCCAGGCGGTGCTCGGCCTCGTGGTCGGCGTCGTGCTCGTCGGGTCCGGCATCGCCTGGTGGCTGGCCGGCACCCTGGCCCGGCCGCTGGTGCGCCTGACCGCCGAGACCACCCGCCTCGCCAACGGCGACACCACCGTCGCCCTGGCTGCGACGCGCCGCCGCGACGAGATCGGCGACATCGCCCGCGCGGTGATGACCATCCGCGACATGTCTCTGGAGGAGGCCGCCGAGCAGCTCCGCACCACGGAGGCCGGACGCCTGCGCGAGGAGCAGGCGCGCCGCACCATGCTGCGCGACCTGGCCGACCGGTTCGAGCAGTCGGTGGGCGGCATCGTCGCCCACGTGGCCGAAGCGGTGAACGGGCTGCAAGCCTCGTCGGACACCATGCGGGACGCCGTCTCCGGGACTGCGACCCGCTCCACCAGCGCGGCCCAGGCGGCGCGGCAGACCTCCGGCAACGTCACCGCGGTGGCCGCCGCGGCCGAGCAACTCGGCTCGACGGTGGGCGAGATCGGCCGTCAGGTCGTCCAGGCCACCGGCCTCTCCGCGGCGGCGGTGGAGGCCGCCGCGCGCACCGGCGAGACCATGGCGGCCCTGTCCGCCGCCGCGTCCCGGGTTGGCGACGTGGTCGGGCTCGTCTCGACCATCGCGGGGCAGACCAACCTGCTGGCGCTCAACGCGACCATCGAGGCGGCGCGGGCGGGCGAGGCGGGCCGGGGCTTCGCCGTGGTGGCCACCGAGGTCAAGGAACTCGCCTCCCAGACCGCGCGGGCGACGGAGGAGATCCGCCAGCAGATCGCCGCGATCCAGGCGGCCACCGGCGGCGCCGCGCTGGCGATCGAGGGCATCACCGAACAGATCAACGCGATGAGCGGCGTGACGACGAGCATTGCCGGTGCCGTGGAGGAGCAGGGGGCCACCACGCAGGAGATCGTGCGGAGCATGGTGGAGGCCTCGGCCGGAACCGACAGGGTCACCACGGACATCTCGGAGGTCGCCCGTTCGGCCGATGCCGCGGGGCAGATCGCCCAGGCGGTCACCACCGCGGCCGGTGCCCTGGCGGGCCAGTCGCGCACCCTGCAGAGCGAGATCGCGCACTTCCTCGGCAACGTCCGGGCCGCCTGAGCCGGCCTGGATCGGGCCGGAGGCGCGACGCCGGCGTCGCG
>NZ_JBYSXL010000149.1:0-3566 GCF_058782155.1 Methylobacterium sp. FW306-05-D | reverse complement strand
CCTCCGCCCCCTCCAGGCCCGCCGACCATTCCTCCGGCATCGCGCCGGGCTCGTGCGTGAACCGCGCGAACAGGTCGGACACGATGTCGTTGGCCTTGGCCCGCACCGCGAGCACGCCGGGGTGGCGGTACATGCGGGCGAACAGGAAGGTCTTGATCTGCCCATCCGCCCGCGTGATCGCCTCCGAGAAGGCGACGACCGGCTCCGGCGCCGCCCGGATGTCCGCCACCGTGGCCGGATTCAGCGCGGCGAGGCGCCGGGTGCTCTCGGCGATCACGTCCTCCACGAAGCGGGTGATGACGCGCCGCGCCAGCTCGTGGATCTTCCGCGAGGGGTCCAGGTTCGGGTACAGCCCCTCGATCTCGTCGAGGAGGCCGCGCAGGAATGGCACCTCGGCGAGGTCGGCAAGGTCGAACAGGCCGGCGCGCAGGCCGTCGTCGAGGTCGTGGCTGTCGTAGGCGATGTCGTCGGCCAGCGCCGCGGCCTGCGCCTCGGGGCCGGCGAAGCGGGCGAGTTCGAGGTCGTTGAGGGCGTCGTATTCGAGGATCGCGGCCGGGATGCCGCGGCCCGTCCAGCGCTGGGTCGGGCGCCCGTCCGGCTCCAGCAGCGGGCCGTTGTGCTTGACGAGCCCCTCCAGGGTCTCCCAGGCGAGGTTGAGCCCGTCGAAGCCGGCGTAGCGCCGCTCCAGCCGGGTGACGATGCGCAGGGCCTGGGCGTTGTGGTCGAAGCCGCCATGGTCCGCCATGCAGGCGTCCAGGGTGTCCTCGCCCGTATGTCCGAAGCAGGTGTGGCCGAGGTCGTGGCTGAGGGCCAGGGCCTCGGCGAGGTCCTCGTCGAGGCCGAGCGCCCGGGCGAGCGCCCGGGCGATCTGGCTCACCTCCAGGGTGTGGGTCAGCCGCGTCCGGTAATGGTCGCCCTCGTGGTGGACGAAGACCTGGGTCTTGTGCTTGAGGCGCCGGAAGGCGGAGGAATGGATGATGCGGTCGCGGTCGCGCTGGAAGTCGCTGCGCGTGGGCGAGATCGCCTCGGGGATCAGGCGCCCGCGGGTGGCCGCCGGGTCGGTGGCATAGGGCGCCCGCCAGCGCTCGCCGCGCCGCCGGGCCTCGCCCCGCCCAGTCTCATCCGCCTGCATCACGTCTCGCCGCCCCCATTCGATCGACCGGAAGAGTTCCGCCGGGCCCGGCCCGGCCCCCGACGCGCCGCCGCGTTGCAGCATCGGCCCCCCAGGCATATCTTGTGTGTCCCAACCGTTGTTCCAACGCCGCCCCGGCCCGTGACCGGCCGGGACGGCCGGCGGATCTCGAGAGCACCCCGCGAGACTATCCCCGATGGCCGACATCACCCTGACGCCCCGCGCCGCCAAGCGCATCAACGAGATCATGGGTGCCGAACCGCCCGGCGCCTCCCTGCGGATCAGCGTGAACGGCGGCGGCTGCTCGGGCTTCTCCTACGCCTTCGACATCGAGCGGGCGCGGGCCGCCGACGACGTCGCGATCGAGCGCGACGGGGCCACCGTCCTGGTCGACCCGATGTCGCTGGAATACATGAGCGGTTCGACCATCGATTTCGTGAACGACCTGATCGGCCAGTCCTTCAAGATCGAGAACCCCCAGGCCACCGCCTCCTGTGGCTGCGGAACCTCGTTCTCGCTGTGAGTGCGGCGCGGCCCCCGCGGGGGCCGCTCCCGCGATTGCCTCCCGTGTGAAACTGCGGCACGGATGGGCCTTCTCCCCGACGCCTCCGGGCCTTTCCCCTGAAAGCGCCTCTTCGCCAGCGATCCGGATAAGCCCATGACCTGCTCGAAAGGCCGCCCCCTCCGCGCGTGGGCGACCGGTGCCTCGGCCTGCCTCCTCGTCCTCCTGGGTGCGGGGATCGCCGTGCGGCCCGGGCCGGCCCAGGCCCAGGAGGCGGCCTCGGCGGTCCAGGACGTCACCCTGCAGGACGTGACCCTGGCCTTCGGCGACACGGTGCTGAAGGCGCCGCGCCTCACCGCCAGCGGCACCCGCCTCTCGAAGGACGAGCTCACCGCCCTGCTCAAGCCCGGCCCCGGCGAATCCTGGGCGGGCCGCCTCGTGCGCCTCGACGCCGCGAGCCTGGCGATGCCCGAGTTGCGGGTGGAGCGCACCGGCGCGGCCGGGGCGACGCCGGTGGTCACCTATCGCGACGTGGTCGCCCGGGACGTCCGCGCCGGACGCATTGCCGAACTCACCGCCGCCGGCGCCGCGATCCTCCTGGAGGGCGGTCCCCAGAAGGGCACCGGCACCTACGGCCGGATGCGCGCCACCGATCTCGACCTCACCGTGCTCGCCCGCCTCTACGGCGAGGCGGGCGACGGCAAGAGCGCCCTGCAGCGGATCTACGCCACCTTCGCGGTCGACGACGTCGCCTACGTGGATGCCCGGGGCACCGCCGTGAAGATCGCCCGGATCGAGGGCCGCGACCTCAGCGGCCGCCAGATCCCGGCGACCTGGACCGGGGCGCTGCAGGCCTTCACGGCCGTCGACTACGAGCGGCTCGCGCCCCCCGAGCGCGCGCGGCTGATGAGCCTCGGGGCCGACCTCGCGGAGGCGGTCTCGGTGGGTTCCCTGGAGGCCAGCGGCCTCAGCGTCCAGGAGGCCAAGCCCCGCGACGCCTTCAGCCTCGGCATCGGCCGCCTCGGCCTCACCGGCGCCGGGCTCCACCTGGAGGACATCAGCTTCGCGGGCGTGGACGGCGCCAAGGCCCGTCTCGCCCGGCTCTCGCTGGACGGCTTCTCCCTCGGCCCGACGGTGGCGGCCCTGCGCAAGCTGTCCGCCCTGACCACGCCGCCCTCGGAGGCCGAGCTGCGCCTGCTGACGCCGGCCCTCGGCACCCTGGCCCTGAAGGATCTCAGCCTCGACCTGCCCGCCGAGGCGAAGGCGTCGCGCGATCCCGCCGACAGGGCGGTGCCCGCCCCGACCCATGTCGGCCTGCGCGACGGCTCGATGAACTTCGCGACCCCGCGCGACGGGGTGCCCACGGCCGGGCGCCTCAGCCTGTCCGGCCTGACCCTGCCGGCCTCGGCGGTGGCCGGGGTGCCCGGCCTCGGCTCCCTCGGCCTCTACGGCTACAGCGACCTCGACCTCGCCCTGGTGGCCGACACCTCCTGGGACGAGGCCGCCCGCGAGCTGAAGCTCGCCGAGGTCTCGGTCTCCGGCAAGGACATGGGCAGCCTGCGCATCAACGGCATGCTCGGCGGCATCGGCCCGGAGGTGTTCAACCCGGACATGGCGGTGTCGAGCTTCGCCATGCTGTCGGCCACCGCCAAGGCGCTGGACCTCACCATCGAGAATACCGGCCTGTTCGACCGCTTCATCGCCGCCCAGTCGAAGGTGCTCAGCCTCAAGCCCGAGGAGCTGAAGCAGGAATACGTCACCGCGAGCGTGTTCGGCGTGCCGGCGATCCTGGGCAATTCGGCGGGCGCCAAGGCGGTGGGCGCCGCCATGGGCCAGTTCGTGACCAAACCCGGCACCCTCTCCCTCAGCCTGCGGCCCAAGAACGCCGCCGGCATCGGCATGCTGGAATTCACCGCCGCCCCGACCCCGGCC
>NZ_JBYSXL010000148.1:0-4131 GCF_058782155.1 Methylobacterium sp. FW306-05-D | reverse complement strand
GCGGGAGCCGCCGCCATCGGGCGGGGCGACATCGCAGCGCCCGGGGCCCCGAGGGCCTGGGACTGGATGCGGCTGGTGCGCACCACCGGCGCCGGGGCGATCTCGCCGTCGGGCAGGCTGCCCGTCGCGGCGGGCTCGCTCGACAGGTTCGAGGCAAACGGATTGCCGAAGGGATCGCCCAACCGGGACGCATCCGAAGAACAGGCGGCCGCACCGCCTCCAATCACGCCGATGAGCGCGAAACGCGACAGCGTCCTCAACCCTCGACCAGTCCCGCGAACCCGCATCGACGCACCTGTTTGCCTGACGCAACTTGATGACGTCATTCAAACCGGATTCAGGTTAAGCAACCGTTCCGATTCACTACGTTTGCGCCACGAAGGGACGCGCGCGGGAACCTTTCGCCCTACAGGACGCGGGCACGCCCGGGGGTGAGCGGCGCCAGCCGGACGGCCGCACCGGGGCGCGCCTCCAGGGTGCCGTCCGGTCCCCGCGTCCAGGTGACGAGGCCCGCCGCCTCCGGCCGCCCGACCGGGGCGACGAGGCGGCCGCCCGGCGCCAGCAGGCCGGCGAGGTGGTCGGGGATCGCCGGCACCGTGCCGTTGAGGAGGATGCGGTCGAAGGGCTCCGCCCCGCGCAGGGTCGCCGGATGCAGCCCGTCCCCGACGGTGATCGTGGCGAGCAGCCGGTCCTCCGGCACCAGGTTGTCGCGGGCATCGTCCGCCAGGGTGGCGTAGCGCTCGAGGCTGCGCACATGGGCGGCGCCGAGGCGCAGCAGCAGGGCGGTGACGTAGCCCGAGCCGGTGCCGATCTCGAGGATGCGGGCGCCGGGGCGCAGGGCCAGGGTCTTCAGCATCGCCGCCACGGTGGTCGGCGCCGTCATGGTCTGCCCGCAGGCCAGCGGCAGGGCGAGGTCGCGCCGGGCGAGGTCGCGGTGATGGGCCGGGGCGAAGCGCTCGCGCGGCACCCGTTCCATCGCCCGCAGGGTGTCGGTGTCGCGCACGCCCCGGCCCCGCAGGGCCATGACGAAGGCGGCATCCTCGATCGAGCCCTCGTGCATCATGGCTGGATCTCGACCGGTCTCGCGTCCCTCGGGGCTACCGCGCGCGTCCCGCCTCCGAGAACCCTTGCGCGAAGCGCGTCAGGCTCGGCTCGTCCGTGAGGTCGAGGCGCAGCGGCGTGACCGAGATGCGCTTCTCGGCGATGGCCTTGAGGTCGGTGCCGTTTCCGGGCTGGAACGTCGCCTTGGCGAAGGCGAGCCAGAAATAGGGGTTGCCGCGCCCGTCCTGGCGGGCGTCGATGGCGAGCAGCGCCTGATTGCGAAACCCCTGCGCGGCCACCGCCGTGCCCAGGACCTCGCCGGGCTCGCAGTCCGGAAAGTTCACGTTGATCACGATGCCGGGCTCGATCCCGATGTCGAGAATCTTTCGCACCACGCCCGGGCCGTGCTCGGCGGCGCAGTGCCACTTGATGGCGCCCCGGCCGCCGGCGCCGTAGGCCTGGCTCAGCGCGATCGACTTCACGTTGAGGATCGTGCCCTCCATGGCCGCCGCGATGGTGCCCGAATAGGTCACGTCCTCCGCGACGTTCTGGCCCCGGTTGACGCCCGAGAGCACGAGGTCCGGCCCATGGTCCTTGAGGATGTGGCGCACGCCCATGATCACGCAGTCGGACGGCGTGCCCTTCACGGCGAAGCGCTTCTCGGCGACCTGGCGCAGGCGCAGGGGATCGTTCAGCGAGAGGGAGTGCGAGACGCCGGACTGGTCGGTCTCCGGCGCCACCACCCAGACGTCGTCCGAGATGGCCCGGGCGATCCCCTCCAGGGTCTCGAGCCCCGGCGCGTGGATGCCGTCGTCGTTGGTGACGAGAATGCGCATCAGCTCTTGAACCCCTCGATCCGGTCGATCCCGCCCATATAGGCCTTCAGCACCGACGGCACCGTGACGCTGCCATCCGGGTTCTGGTAGTTCTCCATCACGGCGATGAGCGCGCGGCCCACGGCCACGCCGGACCCGTTGAGGGTGTGGACGAAATTCACCGCCTTGCCATCCCGGGCGCGCACCCGCGCGTTCATCCGCCGCGCCTGGAAGTCGCCGCAGACCGAGCAGGACGAGATCTCGCGGAAGGTCTCCTGACCCGGCATCCAGACCTCGATGTCGTAGGTCTTCTGGGAGGCGAAGCCCATGTCGCCGGTGCACAGCGTCATGATCCGGTAGGGCAGGTCGAGCTTCTTCAGCACGGCCTCCGCCGAGCCGAGCATGCGCTCGTGCTCGTCCGCCGATTGCTCCGGCGTGGTGATCGAGACGAGCTCGACCTTGTTGAACTGGTGCTGGCGCAGCATGCCGCGGGTGTCGCGCCCCGCCGAGCCGGCCTCGGCCCGGAAGCACGGGGTGAGGGCGGTGAAGCGCAGGGGAAGTTCTTCCTCGCGCAGGATGCTCTCGCGCACGAGGTTGGTGAGGGGGACTTCCGCCGTGGGGATGAGCCAGTGCTCGCCCGCCTGGAACTGGTCGTCCCGGAACTTCGGCAGCTGCGCCGTGCCGAACATCGCCTCGTCGCGCACGAGGATCGGCGGCGCGACCTCGGTGTAGCCGTGCTCGCCGGTGTGCAGGTCGAGCATGAACTGCCCGAGCGCCCGCTCTAGGCGGGCGAGCTGGCCCTTGAGCACCACGAAGCGGGCGCCGGACATCCGGGCGGCGGCCTCGAAATCCATCAGGCCCGAGGCCTCGCCGATCTCGAAGTGCTGGCGGCCCGTGGCGAGCCGCGGGCGCTGGGCCTTGAAGGCCCGGTACTCGACGTTGCCGTGCTCGTCGGCGCCCTCGGGCACCTCCGGGTTCGGGCGGTTCGGGATCGCGGCGAGGCGGTCGTCGAGGGCCTTCCCCGCCTCGGCCTGAGCGGCCTCTAGGGCCGGGGCCTCGTCCTTCAGGCGGGCGACCTCGGCCATCAGCGCCTGCGCCCGGTCCTCGTCCTTAGCCTTCTTGGCGCCGCCGATCTCCTTGGCGAGCGCGTTGCGGCGTTCCTGGTTGGCTTGCGCGGCCGAGATCGCGGATTTGCGCGCGTCGTCCAGGGCGATCAGCTCTTCGGCGAGCGGCGCCAGCCCGCGGCGGCGCAGGGCCGCGTCGAAGGCGTCCGGATTCTCGCGGATGGCGCGGATGTCGTGCATGGCTCGTCCTCAAGCGAGCCCGACGCTTAGCCGCATCGGCCCCGGCCCGACAAGGTCGGGTGCGCAATGCCGGGCGCGCGAAAGCCGGCGGCGCTCACAGGGCTGAATCTCAGACGAACCCCACCGTCATTCCGGGATTGCGAAGCAGGGCCCGGAATGACGACGCGGGCGGCAAAACCGCCGCCTTGGAATTCGGCCTCGCCGGGGGCGCCTCGAGACCGGCGGCCTACTGCGCCCGGATCTGGCGCTCGGCCGCCTTGTCCTCGGTACGCCCGTAATTGATGAAGAACAGGCTGCCCTCGACGGGGCGGCCCTTCTGCAGGTTCGCGAGCTGCACCGTGGTCTGGTAGCCCTGCGGGTCGGTGATCCGCCACTGGCTCAGGGTTTTCACCTCGGGGTCGAAGAACAGCTGGATCCGCGAGGTGCCGCCGAGCGTCGAGCGGTCCTCCAGGGAGATCCGCAGGCCGCCCGGATCGTTCGCCACGTCGGTGACGGAGAGGTCGCGGGCGAGGTCGATCTTCTCGCGCAGCAGGAATTTCAGGGGCGTCTGCGAGATAAAGTAGAGGTCCTGGGTGCCGAGCTTGCGGTCCTTGACCGCCACCGAGGTGCCGTCGGCCACGATCTCCAGGGGGGAGGGCTGGTCGTAGTCGAAGCGCAGGCGGCCGGGCTTGGCGAGGGTCAGCCTGCCGCCGATGCGGCGCCCGTCCGGGCCGACCTGGACGAAATTGCCGGTGAGCGTGGTCATGCCGTTGAAGTAGGCGTTGGCCTGCGCGATCACGGTGGCGTCGTCCGCCTCCGGGGCCGCCGCCGCGGTGGGCGCGCCCACGGCCGCGACCTTGGCGGCCGCCTTCGGATCGACGCCCTTCGCCTCGCCCTTGGCCGCTTTCGACTCGACCTTGCCGTCTCCCTTGGCCGCGGCCGCCTTGTCGGACGGCTTGGCGGCCTTCGGGGCCTGGGCGACGGGCTTCTTC
>NZ_JBYSXL010000147.1:0-4191 GCF_058782155.1 Methylobacterium sp. FW306-05-D | reverse complement strand
GCCCTCCCCCGCGCCGCCTATGCCGACATGTTCGGCCCCACCACCGGCGACCGCATCCGGCTCGCTGACACGTCCCTGGTGATCGAGGTGGAGCGCGACCACACCACCTACGGCGAGGAGGTGAAGTTCGGCGGCGGCAAGGTCATCCGCGACGGCATGGGCCAGTCCCAGGTCACTAATCAGGACGGCGCGGTCGACACCGTCATCACCAACGCGGTGGTGCTCGACCACTGGGGCGTGGTGAAGTGCGACGTCGGCCTCGTGAAGGGTCGCATCGCCAGGCTCGGCAAGGCCGGCAACCCGGACATCCAGCCGGGCGTCGACATCGTGGTCGGGCCCGGCACCGAGGTCATCGCCGGGGAAGGCAAGATCCTCACGGCCGGCGGCTTCGACAGCCACATCCACTACATCTGTCCGCAGCAGATCGACGAGGCCCTGTGCTCGGGGATCACCACGATGCTCGGCGGCGGCACCGGCCCGGCCCACGGCACCTTCGCCACCACCTGCACCCCCGGGCCCTGGCATCTGGCCCGGATGATCGAGGCGGCGGAAGCGTTCCCGATGAACCTCGCCTTCGCGGGCAAGGGCAACGCCGCGCGGCCCGAGAGCCTCGTGGAGATGATCCGGGCCGGGGCCTGCGCCCTCAAGCTGCACGAGGATTGGGGCACCACGCCCGCCGCCATCGACACCTGCCTGACGGTGGCCGACCTCCACGACGTGCAGGTGATGATCCACTCCGACACCCTCAACGAATCCGGCTTCGTCGAGGACACGATCAAGGCCTTCGCGGGGCGTACCATCCACGCCTTCCACACCGAGGGGGCGGGCGGCGGCCACGCGCCGGACATCATCAAGGTGGCGGGGCTCGCCAACGTCCTTCCGTCGTCGACCAACCCGACGAGGCCCTACACGAAGAACACCATCGACGAGCATCTCGACATGCTGATGGTGTGCCACCACCTCGACCCGGCGATTCCCGAGGATCTCGCCTTCGCCGAGAGCCGCATCCGCCGCGAGACCATCGCGGCCGAGGACATCCTGCACGACATCGGCGCCCTCTCGATGATGTCCTCGGACAGCCAGGCCATGGGCCGGGTCGGCGAGGTCATCATCCGCACCTGGCAGACGGCGGACAAGATGAAGCGCCAGCGGGGCGCCCTGCCGGGCGACGCTTCGGGCAACGACAACCTGCGCGCCCGCCGCTACGTGGCGAAATACACCATCAACCCCGCCATCGCGCATGGCGTCTCTGCCCATATCGGCTCGGTGGAGCCGGGCAAGCTCGCCGACCTCGTGCTGTGGACGCCCGCCTTCTTCGGGGTGAAGCCCGACCTCGTGATCAAGGGCGGCGCCATCGCCACGGCGCCCATGGGCGACCCCAACGCCTCGATCCCCACGCCCCAGCCGGTGCATTACCGCCCGATGTTCGGGGCCTTCGGCCGGGTGCCCTTCGCCACCGCCCTGACCTTCGTCTCGAAGGCCGCCATCGAGGACGGGCTCGGCGAGCGCCTCGGGCTCCAGAAGCGCCTCGTGGCCGTCGAGAACGTGCGCGGCGGCATCTCGAAGAAGAGCATGATTCTCAACGACGCCACGCCCGACATCGAGGTTGACCCCGAGACCTACGACGTCCGCGCCGACGGGGAACTCCTGGTCTGCGAGCCCGCCGACGTCCTGCCGATGGCGCAGCGATATTTTCTATTCTGAGGTAGGATGCGGCCGACACCCGCGGAGTCCCCCATGTCCAAGGCTGCCCTCAGCCCATCCCAGGGGCACGACCTCTACGAGTCGGACCTCTACCTGTGGACGCAGGATCAGGCCGCGCTGCTGCGCGCGGGGCGGCGGCAGGACGTCGACTGGCACCACATCGCCGAGGAAATCGAGAGCTTGGGCGGATCGCAGAAATCCGAGATCCGGAACCGGCTCGCCGTGCTGCTGCAGCACCTGCTGGAGTGGGAATCCCAGCCGGAACACCGAAAATACGGCTGGCGCGCCTCGATCGTCGAACAGCGCCTTCCGATCGACGGGCTCCTCGATGTCAGTCCGAGTCTCCGGGCCTGGCCGGAGACGGTCCTGACCAAGGCCTATCAACTCGGGCGCGTCCGTGCGGCGAGCGAGACCGGGCTGGCGGAACAGACCTTTCCGTCGTCATGCCCCTACACCCTGGCGCAGATCCGGGACGACGGCTTCTATCCCGGGCCCCTCGATCCCCGCGTCACCTGATGAATTTCGCCGATCCCGTGATCGCTCGCACCGCATCGTCCCACGCCCCATGATCCGCGCCACCCACGTCCTGCGCCGCGACGCCCTCGCCGGCGAGATCGTCGACCGCATCGTGCTCGATCACGGCGACCGGCACCGCCGGCGCATGGCGATGCGCGCTGCGGGCGGGCTGGCGTTTCTCCTCGACCTGCCCGAGCCCACCGTGCTCGACGACGGCGACGCCCTGGTGCTCCAGGATGGGCGCCTCGTCTGGGTCGAGGCCGCGCCGGAGCGGCTGCTGGCGATCCGCGCGCCCGACGACCACGCCCTCAAGCGCCTGATCTGGCACATCGGCAACCGGCACATCCCGGCCGAGATCGGGCCGGACGCGGTCTACATCGCCTTCGACCACGTGCTCGCCGAGATGGTACGGGGTCTCGGCGGCACCGCCGAGGCGGTGGAGCGCCCGTTCCGGCCGGAGGGCGGCGCCTATGCGGGCGAGGCCGCCGGCCATCACCACCATGGCCATGACCACCACGCGCACGAGCACGAGCACGCGCACCCCCACCATGACCATCCGCACGCCCATGATTGAGGCCCTGCGCCTGATGGCGTGGCTGTCGCCGGGCTATCCGGTGGGGGCCTATGCCTATTCCCACGGGCTCGAGGGCGCGGTGGAGAGTGGCGAAGTCGGCGACGAGGCCTCGCTCACGGACTGGCTCGCCGACGTGCTCGAACACGGTTCGGGTCGCAACGACCTGATCCTCCTCGCCCAGGCCCACGCGGCGGCGTGCGCCGGGGATGCGCGGGCGCTGGCCGAGGTCAACGACCTCGCCCTGGCGCTGGCCCCGTCGCGCGAACTGCACCTGGAGACGAGCCAGCAGGGCCGCAGCTTCCTCGACGCCACCGTGGCGGCCTGGGGCACGCCCGGGCTCGACCGCCTCGCCGCCGCCCTCGGCGGCGCGGTGGCCTATCCGGTGGCCGTCGGCCTCGCGGCCGGCGCGCACGGCATGGCGCTCCCCCCGGTGCTCGCCGGCTTCGGCCTCGCCTTCCTGCAGAACCTCGTCTCGGCGGCCCTGCGCTGCGCGCCGATCGGGCAGAGCGCGGGCACCCGGATCGTCGCCGCCCTGACGCCGCGGGTGACGGCGCTCGCCGGCACGATCCCGGCCCTCGGGCTCGATGATCTCGGCAGCGCCACTTTGAACCTCGATCTCGGCTCGTTCCGGCACGAGACCCAGTATTCGCGCATCTTCCGCTCCTGAGGATCTGTCTTGAGGACCCCGTCATGACCTCCGCCAACGGCATCTCTCCCAACGGCCCGCTCCGCGTCGGCATCGGCGGCCCCGTCGGCTCCGGCAAGACCGCCCTGATGGAGCAGCTCTGCAAGCGCTTTCGCGATACCTACGAGATCTGCGCGATCACCAACGACATCTACACCAAGGAGGATGCCCGCCTGCTCACCGTGGCCGGCGCGCTCCCCGAGGAGCGGATCATGGGCGTCGAGACCGGCGGGTGCCCGCACACGGCGATCCGCGAGGACGCCTCGATCAACCTGGCGGCGGTGGCGGAGATGCGCCGGCGCTTTCCGAAGCTCGACCTCATCCTGATCGAGTCCGGCGGCGACAACCTCGCGGCCACCTTCTCGCCGGAACTTGCCGACATCACCCTCTACGTCATCGACGTGGCGGGGGGCGAGAAGATCCCCCGCAAGGGGGGGCCGGGCATCACCCGCTCGGACCTGCTCATCGTCAACAAGACCGACCTCGCGCCGCTCGTCGGCGCCGATCTCGGCATCATGGAATCCGACACCAAGCGCATGCGCGGCGCCCGGCCCTACGTGTTCTCGTCGCTCCGCGACGGTCACGGGGCGGATGCCATCGCGCGCTTCGTGGTCGAGGCCGGGGGCCTGAACTAACCGGCGCCCCCGCCGGCCGCTGAGAGGCCGAAGGGCCCGGATCGCTCCGGGCCCTTTTTTATCCGATCGTCCTCGTC
>NZ_JBYSXL010000146.1:0-4210 GCF_058782155.1 Methylobacterium sp. FW306-05-D | reverse complement strand
ACCACGCGGATCTTCTCCTCGGACGAGAACTGCCGACGTGTGGCCCGACGGATGTCCTTGATCACCGCTTCTGCCGGTTTCTTGGCCGGTCCGGATGTCTGCTTCATCTTCGCTCCTCAGGGGCTACGATGAACCAGCCATCCTCCGTTCGTGAAGACCCTCAATCTGTCTCACAGGTGCTGACGTGGGACAGTCGCCACGACGGCCATAGCCAGCGGCGCAAGAGGGAGCGCATGAAAGCGTCGGGATTTCATGTTCTCGGCGGGATACGAGACCACTCCCCAGCCGGCCCAACGCTGCTAACGATGCCGAGTCACGTGGCGACGCAGGACGAGGCTACTTGCGCTCGACCTTTGTGCCGTCACGACCAGCCACCACAGCATGCAGAGAGTGGTCTCGGCGGTCTCCTTCACGATGCTCCGTCCCGGCACCCCCCCTGTTGAGCTCGGCGATCGCGAGGAGGCGTCCGATCTCTTCGACGAAGAGAGTGTTCTGAGTGCGCACGGGCCCGGGTGGCTGGACCTTCACTCTCGTCCACCACGGGTCGGCGAGACCCGCCGGCCGAACCTCCAGGCCTGACGCCCATGTCAGGGCGCTCTTCAAATAGACCAACGCCTTCGCAGCTTGACCCGCCGTCGACGTTTCCACGATTCGCGTGCGGGCGTCCTGCAATGCCGCCGAGTCGAGTTTCGCGAGCACGGTATCCCGGATCGCGTCGAAGCCCGGCCGAGCAAAGAGGCTACGGACCTCCTTAAGAGTGGCTTCGGAGGGAGGCTTCGGAGGACCATTCTTGACCGGCTTCGGCTGTTTGACGTGATCTTCGATGTATCGGTCCATCAGTTTGGCCAGCGTCCAGACCGGGCCGGCTTCGAGACCGGGCCGGCTTCGAGACCGGGCTCAGGAAGGGTTCCGTTCTTCTCGTGAGCGATCCTGCGTGCGTCGTCTTCCGACAGACCGGCCAGACGCGCCGAGAAGAAGGGATTGGGATCGATCCCGCCTCTGAGGAGGTCGCGGCCGATTCTGGCCCGGTTCCTTGCCTCCTTCACGAACATGCGGTCGAGTTGCCCCATCGACAGCGTATGGTTGCCGCTCTTGAGTTCCCAACTGGCGTTGCCGCGCCGCACGCGCAGCCTCAAACCCTTGGCCTCCTCGTCCTTAAAGATGTGGTCCGGTACATCTCCCGACGCCTTCATCACGCGCGCGCGGGCCAGGATACCATCGTCGATGACGCAGCGTCCGGTAGCCATGAGCCATTCCTTCGTACCGTTCTGGTACCGATCATTCCATTCCTTCGTTGCGATCCGGTGCACGGCTGCGGCTGGCACCGAAATATCGATCGCTTCTTTGCTCGAAGGAATCGACGCCACAACGCGCGAAAACTCGTTACTTCTCCACTATCAAAGATTCGTCGGATCATAATCCTTGTGTCGGGGGTTCAAATCCCTCCCTCGCTACCAAGTTTTTCAACCTGCTAGGTCCATGACTTAGCAGGTTTTTCGTTGTTCGGTCCGATGGGCTCCGCGCAGCGCGGCCCAGCCGGGAACGGGATCGTTTCGCGAGCGGGGCGGGCGTTCCCCGGGGTCGGGGGCGCCGTGTATACCACCTCGAAATACGTCGCGTGTCGCAACGCGCCGGCGGTATGCCACGGCCGAGGCGGATGCGTCCGGTCAGTCCCGCGTGATTGCCGGCAGGGGGGCCTCGGCCGTGAACACGACCCCGCGCGGCCGGTAGTCGATCTCGGCCTTGCCGCCGATCTCCCGGGCCAGGGCCCGCTCGATCATCCGCGAGCCGAAGCCGGTTCGCGTCGGGGGCGAGACCCGGGGGCCGCCCACCTCCTGCCACTGGAACCAGAGCCGGTCCGGACTGGCGCCGTCCACGACGTCCCAGCTCACGATGACGCGTCCGTCGTCCGACGAGAGGGACCCGTACTTCACCGAGTTCGTCGCGAGTTCGTGGATCGCGAGGCTGAAGGCCAGGGCGACGCGCGGCGCGAGGCGCAGGATCGGGCCGCCGATCTTGAAGCGATGGTCCTGCTCGACGCCGAACGGATGCAGGGCCGCGATGACCACCTCCGTCAGGGTCGCCCAGTCGCCGCTGCCGCGGGCCAGCATCTCCGTGGCGGCCGACAGCGAGCGCAGCCGGGATTCCATCGCCACCTGCGCCTCTTCCAGCGAAGCGGCGCCCCGCAGCGTCTGCCGGGAGATGGACTGCACGGTCGCCAGGGTGTTCTGGATGCGGTGGTTGAGCTCGCCCGCCAGGAGGTCGCGGTGCTCCTCCGCCCGCTTGCGGTCGGTGATGTCCAGGCTGATGCCGGCGATGCTCAGGGGCGTCCCATCCGCCCGGTACGAGGCCTGCCCGCGGAACTGCAGCCAGCGCGTCTCGCCGAAGGCGGTGACGACCCGGATCTCGACGTCGTAATCCGAATGCCCGGCGATGGCCGCGTCCCGGGCCGCGAGCTTCCTCGGGAGGTCCTCCGGGTGGATGGCCGCGAGCATCTCCTCGTAGGTCAGGGGGTCGTTCGGCGAGCGGCCGAGGTTTTCCTTGAACCCGTCCGACGCGACCAGGCGCATGACGCCGAGATCGAGCGTCCAGGCGCCCAGGCGCCCGGCCTTCAGGGTGAACCGGAGGCGCTCCTCGCTCTGGATGAGCTCGAGGGAGCGCCGCGCGGACTCGGCCTCGAGCGCGTCCCGGTCCTTCTGGAGAAGAACGAGCCGCTCCTTGGCGAGCGTCACGTCGAATTGCGAGGCGAAGAAGTAGGTGAGCTCGCCGTCGGGCGCGAAGACGGGCGAGACGAGCAGGCGGTTCCAGAAGGGGGTGCCGTCCTTGCGCCGGTTCTTCAGGTCGATCTCGATGGTCACGCGCCGCTCGATGGCATCCCGCAGCCGCGCGACGTCCCTGGGGTCCGATTCGGGCCCCTGAAGGAAGCGGCAATTGCGGCCGAGGATCTCCTCGCGCGCATAGCCGGTCAGCCTCACGAACGCGTCGTTCACGTAGACGATGGGATTGTCGGGCAGCCGCGGATCGGTGATCACCATCGGCATCCGCGTCGCCCGGACGGCGGCGGCGAAGGGGTCGGAACCGACGACGGTGCTGTTGATCTCGGCGTCGATGCGCGCGCCGTCGGCCTGGTCGCTCAAGCTTCGGAAATCCCCTTGATCGGGATCGTTCTAATGAACGATCCCGATCAGGCCAGGGGTTCGAATGTCACACCGCCGTCGCGAACGATGTCGCGCCGGAACCGGATCGCATCGCACGCTGCCCCGGTCCGCCGCCGCGCATCCGTCCCGCCTCGGCGGACCGTGCCCGCGCAGCGCCGGGACGGGCCGCCGACCGCCGACCGCCTCAGGACGCCGGCGTACGGTCGGTCGGCGCCGAGAGGCAGGTCCGGACGGCGCGCAGGGCCGACAGGGCGTCCATCTCGCCCAGGAGTGACGCGAAGGCCTCCGTCGCGTCGTAGCCCGTCCGCGCGAGGATCGTGACGGTGGCGGCCTGTGCCGTGGACGAGACCTCCGCCTCGGCGATGCAGAGGCTCAGTTCCGAGAGGAACGCGGCACGGTCACGGCTCGAAAGCGAAGGCGTCCTCATGGGAAGGCTTCCTCGTAAAAAGGACGCGCTCAGGGTCCTGTCGCGCTGACGGGCCTGATGCGGGTCCGTGAGCGCCACGCCGTCCCCTGATAGCAGGGTTCGCCCCCTTCTGTATGGTTTTATACGTTCGGGGCGCCGCGCGCCCCGCGCGGGGAGGCGCCCATGCCCGGCGTCGCGGCGGTCGCGCCTTCCCCGCGGCGACGAACGTCGCGCGATCACGCGCCGCGAACGACCGGCTTGTGCTGCTCGATACTTTGATCGGGCAGGCTTTTGCTTCGAGATCATTCCCTGGAGGGAGATCGTTCTCGTTGACGAACTCGGGGCGGGTACGCCAATCTGCCCGCGCCGGGGAAGCGCCGCCCCGCCGCCAGCGCGGATCTCGTTCGGCGGAGCATGGTCCGGCGGCCGGCGAGTTCTGTGCGGCGAGTTCTCCGCCGAATGCGCCCATCCCCGGGCCGACGTGAAATCCTGACGGGCCCATGAGACACGACACCCTGCGCCTCGGCGCCTTCTTCTACGCCACCGGACACCACGTGGCGGGCTGGCGCCATCCCTCCAGCGAGGCCGATGGCGGGCTCAACCTCGCCCGTTACGTCGGCTGGGCGCAGCGGGCGGAGGCCGCGAA
>NZ_JBYSXL010000145.1:0-4307 GCF_058782155.1 Methylobacterium sp. FW306-05-D | reverse complement strand
CTCGGGGAGGGTCGGCTCGGAAGCGGGCGTGCGCCGGGTCTGGGTATCCTGCATGCAGGGGTCGTCCTCTCGCGGTTCAAGGGCGTCGGGAAAAGCGGGCCTTGAGGCCCCGTGCCTTTCCGGGGCGGGGATCGAACGTGCGGGGACGCGGGTGGTTCGCTGCAGTGCGGTCGCGATGTGGGGAGGCGCACATGCCGGGACGGGGCGCATCCCGTCCCTCGGGCGGCCCGTCCCTCAGGCCGTCCGTCCCGAGAGGGCCTCGTAGCCGAACGGGGTCGAGGGGCGGCCGAGCGCTGCCGGAACGGCGGCCTGTCCGGCGCGGCGGGCATGGACCGTCGCCATGGTGAGCACCGCCATGGCGAAGACCTGGTGCGCGAGCGCCGCCCAGAGCGGGACCGCGAGCAGCAGGGTGGTGATGCCGAGGGCGGCCTGGGCGACCACGAGGCCGGCGATGCCGGTTGCCCGGCGGGCCGTGCCCGAACCCGGCCGCGTCCGGCGGGCGTCGAGGGCATGGACCAGCGCGACGACGAGGAGCAGGTAGGCGGTCAGGCGGTGGTTGAACTGCACCAGGGCGAGGTTGTCGACGAAGTTCTCGATCCAGGGTGTTCCGGCGAAGAGCTCCGCCGCCGGCGGCACCAGGTGCCCGTCCATGGTCGGCCAGGTGTTGTAGAGAAGGCCGGCCTTCGACCCGGCGACGAGACCGCCGAGGAAGATCTGGACGACCACGAGGGCCATGATCGCCACGGCCGTCCGGCGCAGGCGCGGCGTGTCGGCCTCGGCGGCCGGATCGGGCGCGCGCAGGCCGGCGGCGAGCCAGACCAGCCCGGCCAGGATCAGGCTGGCGGTGGTGAGATGGAGGGCGAGCTTGAGCGGGGCCACGGCGGTCATGCCGGGCTGCAGGCCCGAGGCGACCATGATCCAGCCGATCGCCCCCTGGAGCCCGCCGAGGATGCCGAGGCCGATGAGGCCGAGGCCGAGGCGGCGGGTCAGGGCGCCGCGCCACCAGAACCAGAGCAGGGGCAGGAAGAACACCAGCCCGACGATTCGCCCGAGCAGGCGGTGGCCCCATTCCCAGGCATACAGGACCTTGAAGTCCGCCAATCCCATGCCCTGGTTCAGGATACGGTACTGGGGCGTGTCGCGGTACTTGTCGAACTCGGCGGCCCAGGCCTCGGCCGAGAGCGGCGGGACCGCGCCCGTGACGGGACGCCACTCGGTGATCGAGAGTCCGGAGCCGGTCAGCCGCGTGGCGCCGCCGACCGCGACCATCCCGACGACGAGGGCGGCCAGCAGGTAGAGCCAGATCCGCACGCCCCGCTGTCCGGGTTTCACGCCGGTCGCCTGATCGCCTGCTCGCACCACGGTCTTCCTCGCATCCCGCCCGGGCGCCGCTCGGCGCACCACGGATGGATGCGGGTTAAGCGAGGTAGGCGCTGTGGGCAACGCTCAGCGGCGACGCACCGCCCGGCGCGAGGCCGTCGGCATCGAGTTCCCGCTGCCGGGCGAGCGCGAGCATCTCAAGTACGGCGATGACGATCCAGGGCCCCGCGATCCCGATGAAGAACGTCATGCGTCCGAATCCTCCCGCGCGCGTGTATCGATGCCGCGTGCGCGACGGATGATAGGTCACGCGTGGGGTTGTGCAAGGCGCGAACGCGCGCGCACGGACCGCTCGGCCCTCACTGGAGGGTGAGGACGAGCTTCCAGGCGAGGAAGGCGAGGACGCCGGCGCCGAGGCATCGGCGCCAGGGATTCACGCCGCGCACCATCTCGTCGACGGCCCACCAGGCCAGGGCGACCCCGCCGACGACGCGCAGGGTCGGGCCGATCCGGCCGCCTGGCCCATCGAGCCAGGCGACCGCCGCGCAGGCGATGAAGATCAGGAGCGGCGCGTTCGGCCACTGCCCGATCGTGATCGCCCCGGTGCGACGGTTACGGAAGAACCAGTCGATCGCGTTCAGGTCGGGACCCCGCTCTCGGCCTTCCGCGCGGGGGCGCAGATCTGCGGGGACACCTTGTCGAGGTGCTCGCAGGCATTGCGCAGGTACCAGGTCCGCAGCTCCGGCTGGCCGGGCGCCACGTACATGGCGACGAGCACGAAGGCGACGGCGCCGACGATGATGAGGGTGAGAAGACTACGCATCGGGGCAACTCCCAGGACAGGTCAGGCGCCTCCTCCCTCCGCCCGCCGCTTCCGGTGATCCGTCGATCCGGCGGCTGAAAGCCCCGGCGGGTCCTGGACAAAGAAACAGCCCGCGCGCCGATCACGGCATGCAGGCTGTGTAAGCTTGGGAGGATCGAGAGGCTGTTGAGACCTGCCTGACAACGGCTGCCGGCGGCGACGGTTCCCGGGCGTCGCGCGGGAAATCGCGTCAGGCCGCCTCGAACAGCGGCACGATGCGCATCCCCGGCACCAGGACCAGGCCCTTGTCGGTGATGCGGATCTCCGGGATGACCGAGAGCGGGATGAGGTTGAACCCCATATAGGGAATGCTGCACCCGGCCCGGTCCCAGGCCTCCTTCAGCACCCGGACCTCCTCGGCCACGGCGGTGACGCGCTTGTCCGACAGGAGCCCCGCCACCGGCAGCGGAACCAGGGCGACGACGCGGCCGTCCTCGACCACGCAGACACCGCCCTGGATCGCGCTGAGCGCATCGAGGGCGACGCGCATGTCGGGCTCGTTCAGGCCGGCGACGATGACGTTGTGCGAATCGTGGCCGACGCTGCTCGCCACCGCGCCGCGCCTCAGCCCGAAGGCGCGCAGCAGGCCGTGGGCGACGTTTCCGGCCCGGCCGTGGCGCTCGATCACGGTGACGAAGCAGAGGTCGTTGGCCGCCAGCGTCGCGGGCCAGTCCGGCCCGGGGTCGAGCTCGACGATCTCGTGGGTGAGTTCGATGCCCGGCAGCGTGGTGCGGATCGCGTTGATCCGGCACGGGCCCGCGGGCAGGTCCGGGATCAGGGCGGGCAGCGGGTCGGGCAGGTGCATGGTGGCGTAGGCCGGCGCCGGATAGCGGTAGGGGCGCGACAGGGCGGCGTCGAGGCGCGGGGTGATCCGCCGGTTCTCGACCACCAATTCGCCGCCGTACCAGGTGGACTGGGGCACGAGGTCGTCGTCGAGGAGCACGAGGTCGGCCCGGCGGCCGCCGCCGAAGCCGCCGATCTCGCCGTCGAGGCCGTAGCGGGTGGCCGGATGCAGCGAGCCCATCGACCAGGCCTGCACCTTCGGGATGCCCATGCGCACCGCCTCGCGCACCACCCAGTCCAGGCCGAAGGCGAGGAGGTCCTGCGCGTCGCGGTCGTCGGTGCAGACGCAGATGCGCTTGGCCGCGGCCCCGTAGTCCAGGATCGTGCCGATGGCCTTGGGCAGGCTGTGCCAGGGAGTCGTCGGCGGACCGCCGCGCAGGTAGATCCAGACACCCGCCTCGAGCAGGTCGTCGGCAATGTCGCGGTCGATGGCCTCATGCGTGTCGGTGACGCCGCTGGCGGCATAGGCCGCCACGAAATCGCGCCCGTAGATGTGGCCCGAGACCGGGCGCCCGCGCTCCAGGGCGGCCTGGAGAATGGCATGGGCACGGGGATCGCCCTCGCAGACCGCGACGAAATCCATCTTCTCGCCGAGGCCGATCGCCTCCGGCCAGGCGTCGAACAGGGCCGCGATCTTGGCCGCGTCGAGGTTGCCCCCCGCCGTCTCCAGCTCGGGCGAAGTCGCCGGCACCGTGCTCGGCACCGTGAGGTAGATGTTCAGCGCCGCGGCGCGGGCATCCTCCAGCATCCAGGCGATGCCGTCCGTGTCGAGGACGTTGCCGATCTCGTGGCTGTCGCAGACGATCGTGGTGGTGCCGTTGAGGAGCGCGGCCTCGGCATAGGCGCAGGCCGTGACCATGCTGCTCTCGATGTGCAGGTGCGGATCGACCAGTCCCGGCGCGAGCAGGCCGCCGGCGAGGTCCTGGCGCGGCGCGCCCCCGCGATAGGTGCCCGCCGGCTTGACCGCGGCGATCCGGCCGCCGGCGATCCAGACCTCGCGGTCCGGCAGGAGACGCTCGGAATAGGTGGAGAGCAGGCGGGCGCCGGTGAGGACGCGATCCGGCTCGGCCCGGCCCGAGGCCACGGCCGAGAGGTGTCGCGTCATCCGGCTCAGGGGCTCGACGGAAAAGCGCGTCAGCGGTCGCGTGTCGGTCATGCGGTCTCCCGGGTCCTCGGGGGCCGGCCGCCCGGCCCCTGCCGCGCTCCGGCGCACGCATCGTGCCAGAGCACGGCCCCGGGCGACAGGCGGCCCGCCTGGGGAACGGGGACGGCGGGGCCGTGC
>NZ_JBYSXL010000144.1:0-4665 GCF_058782155.1 Methylobacterium sp. FW306-05-D | reverse complement strand
AGGCGGGGGACGGCGGCGGGAGCGGCTCGAAATCCGGCTCGTCGTCGTCGAAGGAGATCGCGTCGAAATCGATCTGCCCGTCCTCGATCGGCTCCTTGCGGAACGCGATCTCGGGCTCGTCCAGGGGCATGGGCTTGCGTACCGGCTGGGCGACCTCGGCGAGGTCCAGCACGTCGTCGTTCTGGGGCGGGGGCGCGGATTTCTGCGGCGCGGCCACCTCGGCCTTGGCGATCTGATCGTCGGCGATGATGCGCCGGATCGACGCCAGGATCTCCTCCATCGAGGGTTCCTGGGCCTTGTCCGACGCCTTGGGGCTCGCTGCACTCATCCGGACGATGCTCGGGATCTGGGGGAAACGGTTTCGGAATGCGGCGAGTATTTCATGCCCCCGCCCCGACACAAGCGCCGGCCGCTGTGCGGCACGGGATAAGCTCACGCGGCCGTGAGACTCCTGTGTGCGACGTGACCGGGCGCCTCCCGACCGAAGAAACCGCGCCGATGATCGCCCCGGGCGAAGCCGCGACCTCCCGTGAACCGCGGCCCGCCCCGCGTCGGAGGCCGGGGTCGCCGGGCCTCAGCGACCGTCGGGCGTGCGCACGCCGTACCAGAGGTCCTTGACCTGATCGAAGTGCTCCTTCGGGCTGTAGATCGCCACCGGCAGCGCGGTGAAGCGCACCGTCAGGCGGCCGATCGCCTGCACGACGCCGTAGGAGAAGATCACCCGGTTGCGCTGGGCGATGATCAGGTTGGTGCGGGCGTTCAGCAGTTCCTGCTGCGCGTTGAGCACGTCGAGGGTGGTGCGCTGGCCGACGCGGGCTTCCTCGCGCACGCCGTTCAGCGCCACCTCGTTGGCCTGCACCTGCGCCTGCGAGGCGATGACCTGTGCCTTGGAGGCCTCGAGCTGGCCCCAGGCCGTCACGATGGCCGAACGGACCTGATCCCGGGTGTCCTCGGCATCGAGGCGGCGCTGGCCGGCCGTCTCCTTGGCCTGGCGGATCTGCGAATAGGTCTGGCCGCCCTCGTAGAGGGGGATGGACAAGCGGCCGACGATCGAGGCGCTGACCGCGTTGTCGCCGGGGAACTGGGTGTCGTAGCGTTGCTGCACCGAGCCCTGCAGGCCGGCGGTCGGGTACAGGGCGCCCTCCAGCACCTTCACCTGGGCCTCGGACACGTCGACGAGGTGCAGGGCCGAGAGGATCTGCGGATGCTCCTTCAGGCCGATGTTGATCGCGGCATCGAGGCTGCCCGGGACGTAGCGGTCCAGGGGCCGTCCGGGCGCGAGCTGGCGCGGCTCGACACCGATGAAGCGGCGGTAGGTGCCGATGCTGGCCCGCAGGGTCGCCTCGGCGCCGCTGACGTCGGAGCGGGCGCCGGCAAGGCGGGCCTCGGCCTGCGCCACGTCGGTGCGAGTGACCTCGCCGACGTTGAAGCGGTCGCGGGTCTGGCGGAGCTGCTCCTCGAGCACTTCTACGTTGTTCCGGCGCAGCTCCAGGTTCGCCGTGTCGCTCAGGACCGACATGTAGGCCTGGGCGGCGTTGAACAGCGTGTTCATCTCGGTGGCGCGCAGCGCCTCCCGGACGCGGAGCACGTCGGATTCCGCCTGGCGGGTCTGGTTGTCGGTGCGAAAGCCGTTGAACAGCGTCTGGTTGACGGTGAGGCCGGCGCCGCCGGGCTTCGTCACCTGGTTGAGCTGGAAGCCGGAAGCCCGGCCCTGGGTCTGCGTGAGGCCGATATCGGCATCGAGGCTGACGGTGGGGCGATAGCCGGACTTGGCCTGGGCCACGCTCTCGTCCGTGGCGCGAACGCCGGCACGGCCGGAATTCAAGGTCGGATTGGCAGCATAGGCCCGCGAGAGCGCGCTCTCCAGCGTCTCGGCGCCGGCCGGGCTCGCGAGAGCGAGGGCCAGTGCGGCGAGGCCGGCCGGCCGAAGCCTCGTGCGCATCGCAGGTTTCGAATCTCTCACGCTCATCAACCCTTGCGGTTTTTCGATGAACCGGACGACCACGCGCAGTGGCCGCCGCGCCTGGGCGCGATCCCGGATAGCCCGCCTCAATGCGGAGACTACTCGACCTTGGCCGTCAGAGCACCGGTTGGTTCCGGTCCGCTGAGAGAATCGAGAGGGGGTGCCGCAAAAAAGCGACACCCCCGAAGGCTTAATCCCCATGCCGTAGGCGCCCGCATCCGCGGGCCGCCTTGCGCCCCGTGGCGCTCCGCGCGGCCGGTGCGGCGCCGCGTGATCTCAGAACGCGAAGTCTCAGAACGCGAAGGTTCAGAACGCGAAGTCGGCCTCGGCCGCGAAGGCGCTCAGGGACGGGAGGGCGGCATCGAAGAGCGGACGCGACCCGAAGGCGTCGCCGGCCCGCACGAACAGGGTCGCCTTGGCGGCCCGCTCCCGGCCCATCACGCAGACGAGGCGGCCGCCGTCCTTCAACTGGTCCAGCAGCGCCTGCGGGCGGGTCTCCACCCGGCCGTTCACCAGGATCGCGTCGTAGGGCGCCGTCTGCTTGACCCCGGCCTCCAGCGGCCCCTCGACGACGGTGACCTGATCGAGGCCGGCGAGGCGCTCGCGCGCGCCCGCGGCGAGCTCGCCGTCGGATTCGAGGGCGACGACCTTCGCGCCGAGGCGGGCCAGGATCGCGGCCGCGTAGCCGTAGCCGGTGGCGACATCGAGCGCCGCCTCCCCCGGCTGGATCGCCAGGGCCTGGGCCATGCGCGCCAGCAGCATCGGCGCCGGCATGGCGCGTCCCGCCCGGCCGAGCCGGAGGGTCTGGTCGATATAGGCGAAATCCTCACGGCCCGGCGGCACGAAGCGCTCGCGGGCGACCTCTCCGAAGGCGTCGAGGACCGGGACGTCGTTCACGTCGAAGGTCCGCAGCTGACAATCGACCATGAGGCGTCGCGCCTGCGCGTAATCGAGCATGGATGCCGTCTTCCCTCGACCCTGGGCCGGCGCCGGGCGCCACTCTGTCCTTCCGGGCGGCCGGACGGCCACGCCGAAGCTTGCGGGTTGTCGTGGATCGATGGCGAAAACGCAAGGTTCCCGGAGGCGCGGCGCTGACAGGCGGCGGCCGGCCTCATCCGGCGCACCGAGGCCGCCTCGGGCCCGCTGACGGGGTGACCCGCTCCCGGGCATGACCCATCCGGATCAGGGCTGGTCAGGACGATGTCTCGTCGGGACGGGAGAGAAGCCGGATCGGTCCGGCGCGGGATGATGTTGGAGGCCTCGGAGGGAATCGAACCCCCGTACAAGGATTTGCAGTCCTCTGCGTAACCACTCCGCCACGAGGCCTCTGTCGCAAAGCCCCGAGGGGCTCATCCGGCGACCCCCGTCCGGGCGGCCGGCTCGGGGAGAGCGGTCTCTAGCAGAGCCCCATGCGAAAGGGCAACGGCCTTTGGACGATCTCGAAAAAAAGGATGCGGACCCGGACGGGGTCCGGTTCGCGAGCCCGGGGGGCTCGTCGCATCCGCGCCGGCGGCGGGACAAAAAATGTGACGGAATCGTCAAATCACCCGCCCGGACACTCTTGCATCCCGGCCGAGCGCTGTGTAGACCCCCGATCGCGGTCCCCGATAGCTCAGTTGGTAGAGCAAGCGACTGTTAATCGCTTTGTCGCAGGTTCGAGTCCTGCTCGGGGAGCCAATTCTTCTTCAAGACATCCTGGCGGCCCGCTAGACTTGGGCGCTGCTTCGCTGGAGCGGCCCGCGAGGCTCGGATGATCTTGGGATGCGACCCCTCCCCTCGGGTGCATCCGTCCCGCGACCCGTCCGGTTTCCGTCCATCCCGAACCCGTTCGCTCGCCATCGCCCGGATGGCGGCCTCCGCACACGCGAGAAACCCACCGCTCCCCGAGGAGCGGCGGGTTTCTCGCGTGTGCGCCGGTGACGGCCGGTCAGGCCAGCGGGCCGGGGATCGCGCTCTCGGCCTGGGCGAGCAGCCGGGTCTCGTGCTTGCGCACGAACAGCCACAGGGCGAGGCCGCCGAAGATCACCACCGCGAGGAGCGCCAGGCCGACGGGACCCGCGACGTGCTCGATGGAGCGGCCGCAGACATAGGAGCCGAGGCCCATGATCGTCGCCCAGGCGACGCCGCCGAGGCCGTTGAAGATTAGGAAGCGGCGGGCATCGAGGCGGTTCACGCCGGCCAGGACGGCCGCGTAGGCGCGCAGCATCGCGGTGAAGCGGCCGAAGAACACGATCTTCCCGCCATGTTCGCGAAACAGATACTGCCCGAGCTTCAGCCGGCCGTGGTCGAGGGCGATGAGGTGGCCGTAGCGCAGCAGGAGCGGCATGCCCCAGCGCCGGCCGACCCAGTAGCCGAGATTGTCGCCCAGGATCGCGGCCGCCGCGGCGGCCAGGATGATCAGGCCAATGTGCAGCTGGCCGGTGCTGCCGGCATAGACCGCCGAGGAGATCAGGATCGTCTCGCCCGGCAGGGGCACGCCGGCGCTTTCCAGGGCGATGACGACGAAGATCGCGAGATAGCCGTAGCTCGCGATCAGGTCGGCGATGGGCAGGTTCGAGAGAAAGGACATCAGCATTCCCGCATCGATGATCCCGCGACACAGAACGGGGGATCGTGGCGGGAGCGGGGCTCGTCCGTGGCGGGGCTCGTCCGTGGCGGGGCTTGGCCGCGAGACACGGAGACTTCGTCATGCGGTCGAGCGC
>NZ_JBYSXL010000143.1:0-4803 GCF_058782155.1 Methylobacterium sp. FW306-05-D | reverse complement strand
CCACCAATAACCCCTGCCCCCCGCCCCCCGACTTCCGGGAAGTGCCGCGCAGCATGCGGCCGCACGCCATCGCGTACCGCGACGCGTGACCCGATCACGCGGTCGTCGCCGATGGCGGCCCGGGCCGGTTCCGCGACCTGCTGGGCGATCGGGCGCGACCTCTGCGTGTCCGGTTGTGGCTGGCGCTGCGGCAGACGACGCGGCCGCTCCGGCGGCTGACGCATGGGGTGCGGGCGCTCGGCCACGCCCTGCACGCCGACGATGTCCGCCCCGAGGGAAGCCGGGAGTGATGCCCCGGCGGCGTGGCGGAGCTCGCGGCGGGAGATGCGGCGCCGTATCGGCCAGCCGATGGGGGCTCCCGGGCCGATGCGTGCGCGTGCCCTTGGGGGGACCGGCCCGGCGCCCTACCTGATCCGCATGACCGAACCGCCGGACGACAATCTCGATCACCATGCCCTCGGCTACTACGCGCCCGGCAAGGGCCTGCGCCGGGAGGACTGCCCCTATGCGGAGGGCACCGAGGCGCATGCCCAGTGGACCGCCGGCTACGACGCGGCGGTGAAGGCGGGCGACGCGGAACGGCGCAGCTGAGCGGTGCGGCCACCCTGGCGGCCCCCGGCGGACCTTCGGAGACCGGGTGCAGAGAATCCGGAACGACGCGCGCCGACGCGTGTTCCGCGACCGCTTCCCGGACCCGGTCCGGCCCCCGCGGGGGGACTTTCCGGTTTGCGCGAGATGAGGTCGTGAGACGGTTCGATGCGTGACGCCGCGTGCGAATTCCGGGGCCGGTCGGGGCGGCCGCCCCGCGCCGTCACGGTGCTCGCCGCCCTGCATCTGGCCGCCCTGGTCCTGCCCGCCCCCGGACGCGCGACGGAGCTGTCGGCCTCGGATCGGAAGATCGCCGAGGCGGGCCGGGAGGGGCGTGCCCTCCTCCGCGACGTGCAGCGCGAGCAGGCGGCCGCTCCGGGATCTGCGCGCGCGCCGTCCGCGGCGATCGAACGACAGGCCGCGCGGATGCGCGGCGGCTTGAAGCGCGAGGCCGGCCGGCGGCCCGGCCCGGGCCCGGCGAGCCGCCAGGATGGCGTCGCCCTGTCCAGGGGCATCTGCGTGGGCTGCCTGAAGTAAGCGCGCCGTCCGGGGCTCCCGGGTCCCGGTCCGGGGTCGGCGCATGGCCGCGGCCCGGTCTTCGCCGTGAAGAGAGAGCGAGGGCCGAACGCGCCGGGCCCCGGCGCGTTGATGGGGTGGCTTCCTCCCCGGGACGCGTCCTGATGCGCTTTTTTCGTGTGGCTGTTCTGATCGTCGCGGTCGCGTCGCCGGTCGCCCCGATCCTTCCGGCGGCGGCCCAGAGCCCCGCGAAGGACTTCCTGTTTCAGGAGCAGCGGTTCGGCCGGGCGTGCAGGCCCCCGCTCAAATACGCGGCCGGAGCCTGCCTACGCCGCTGTCCGGCGGGCTACGAGGATATGGGCCGCACCTGCCGGCAGAGAAGCATGCGGGGCGGTGCCGGAGGCCGATAGCGGGCCCGCGGCGCCCCGTCGTTGTGGTCGGCCGGGCGATGACTTACAGCATCCCGAGGGGCCTTCCGGACCGTCGAGGCCGTCCCGGCGGGACCGGATCGCGTGCCCGACGCACCTGCTGGATGGGGATCGAGCTTTGGGAATGTCTTCACGAGCGAGCCTGCTGAGCGTCGTGATCCTGGCGGTCGCGGCCCAGTCCGCGTCGGCCGCCTGCGCACCCAAGCGCAGGATCTCGGATGTCGCCGCGGACGCCTTCCTCGAACGGCCTTCGGACCTTCTCTCGCGCCATCCGAACGACCAGCGCAGCCTTTCGGCCGAGGTCGAAAACCTCGCGCTCAGCAGCCCCCAGGCCCTGTCGGCGCTCCTGCGCCTGGCCCGCACGGCGCTCCCGGACCAGCGCCAGGCGATCGGATACGGTCTCGGACGCGTCTCCGTCTATTGCGAATCGCGGGATTCCAGCGTCGGCCGCCGCATGACGGAAGCCGTGACCGCGCTGGGAAACCGGGACGTCACCTTCGCCTATCGACTCGCGCGCGAGAGCCTCGCCAACGAGAGTCTCAAGCTGAAGAGCATCGATCCGAACGCGCTGAGCCCCGACATCGCGTCGGGCAGCCAGAACCCGCTCAAGCAGACGACGGACGGCGCGCTTCCCATGCGGGCGGACCCCCAGGGCGGGGGCGGCGGGTATATCGGGCGCGTCAGCCCGGACACGGCGCTCGACAGGCCCGGATACAAGCTCCCCGACCCCACGGCGCGGTGAGGATCGCCGGCGCCTCGGGCCGGGACCGGCCGCCTCAGCGCGGCGTGTCCCGCAGATGGCGAAACGTGTAGGCGACGGAGACGCCGGGGGGAGGCGTGCCGCCGCTGAACGCGCCGGCATAGATGCCGAACTTCAGGTAGGAGCCCGTCTCCTGCGGGACGGGCCTGACATGGGCCAGCAGATCGACGTATTCGTGGCCGGTGGGGCCGAGGCTGTCGCAGACCACGGCCCCGTCCAGGACCAGGCGTACGCGTCCCGGTCCGCCGTGACCGTCCCAGAACAGGACGTCGAAGGCGTAGTTCCGCCCGAACGCGATCGAGGCGTGCCCGTACGTCACGCCGGGCGCGAAGGAGCCCGGTTCCGGGACGCCCGTGCTGGTCACGCCGGACACGGCGAGCTCCGGCCGGCCGGCCCTGTTCAGCCGCAGGCCGAAGGCGAAGGGCGGGGAGGCCTCGGGGATCGACCCGTCCGCGCGAACCACGTCCGCCTGATGGATCTGGAGGATCGAGCACCAGTCCGCCCCCGCGATCCGGGAGGCCGGATCGACGTTGAACACGCCCTGCAGCGTCACGGGCTCACCCCGGGCATAGCGTCTCTCGCCGCACAGTTCGGCCCGGATCTTCCGCGGCGGGTCGAAGCTCGCCCGTTCGCCGGCCTTGGCCGCGAAGCCGACCGACAGGTCGGGACCGACCGAGACGCCGGCCGGGCTGCCGGACTGGACGACCCAGCGCTGGCCGGCGAGATCGATGGCATTGCCGTCGAGCATCGGCACGCGCTCGGCACAGGCCGCGAAGGCGGGCCGCGGCCGGCCCGTCCGATGGGCGGCGCGGAGGGCGGCGGCGCGCGCGTCCCACTCGGTGCGGGCGGCCGCCAGGGCCGATTCGAGGTCGAAGGGAGCATTCATGCGTCGATCGCTCCGGGTTGGCGCGGCGCCGAGGCGGGCGCCTCGGACGTCGCTTATACGATGCGGCCTCGACCGTCCTCCCGTGTCCCGGGTCCGGTTCCGTGAGGAGACGGGCCCGGACGCCTTCCGGCGCCTGTCGCATCGTGAAGGAT
The DNA here is from genome assembly GCF_058782155.1 of Methylobacterium sp. FW306-05-D. Lineage (NCBI taxonomy): Bacteria > Pseudomonadati > Pseudomonadota > Alphaproteobacteria > Hyphomicrobiales > Methylobacteriaceae > Methylobacterium > Methylobacterium sp. FW306-05-D. The sequence continues at coordinate 1,473 of NZ_JBYSXL010000143.1, read as the reverse complement.
CGCTGCGGAGTCTCGAATCGGGACGGCCTGCCCCAAGTCGTCGTGGTCGGTTTCATGGTCCTGGTCGGCTTCGCGGCGGGTTCGGCCGGAAGCGACCGGGGCGCGAGACGCGGAGGCCGCGATCTCGAGCCGGACCCGTATGATCACCGGCCGTCAGATCTTTGGAGCACGCCCTCGAGATCGTGATGCCGCCTGTCCTGCATCCGGTTATGCGTGCGATAGTCTTGCCGGTACAAGCATTGGCGCAAGATTTGCCGGGCATCGGACGCTGCAGAAATCGATTGATATTCGATCGATTGACGGTAGGGTTCCGGCGCGCCGTTCTTCGGCAAGCCGGGCGGTGCCGCGGACACACGGGTCGGGCGCCTTTCCATGGAACATCCCCAGATCGGACCTGACTCGCAATGTCATTGAAGGTCAACTTGCTGCCGCTCTCCAATATCGGGCACTTGAGGCAAGTCTATACAGGGTTCCATTCTCTGGAGCGGATGGGTCTCGTCTCGGTCTCCTACAGCACGGGGGCGCCGAAGAAGCTCGGCGTTGCACCGACGCGCGATCTCGATCGGAAATCCTACTGCCTGGGCGCTGAGATCGAGGGGTGCGGCCTGGTCGTCTACGACGTCCACGATTCGGACGTCATCGTCGAGGAGGCGCTCGAGCGGGCGAAGATCTACTTCAAGCGCAGCTACAATGCCGAACTGCACGGGAGCAATCCGAAGATCCAGCCGCTGGGTCTCAACGTGGCCGTCGAGGATCGGCCCGGACTCACGGGCGCCTGGCGCGCGATGCGGTTCGGCCGCGGCCGGACCCGGTACGGCGACGTCATGCGGGCGATCGGAGCCCGACTGCCCTATGCCGCCCGCGAGGCCGACCTCCTCGGGCTGCCGGTCGCGCGCCGGGATCCCAGGGTTTTGTTCCTCACCCGCGTCTGGCCGCCCACCGGCTATTACGGTGTGACGCCGGACGAGACCGTCGATCGACAATCCCTCAACGGGATGCGGGCCGAGTGTGTGCGGGCCCTCCGGTCGACCTTCGGCGATCGGTTCACCGGCGGTCTGCTTCCCGATTCCTATTCGCTCGCGACCTATCCGGACGCGGTCGTGGCCGACAGGGAGGTCACCCGCAAGGACCATTACCTCGCGGCGCTCGACGCCTACGACGTCTGCATCGCGACCCGCGGATTGCTCGGCTCGACGGGCTGGAAGTTCGCCGAGTACCTGGCGAAGGGCCGGGCCATCGTGTCGGAGCCGATGCGCTACACCGCGACGGGTCATCTCGAGAAAGGACGCCACTTCCTCGAGTTCGTCGATGCCGAGACCTGCGTGTCCGCCGTGCAATGGCTCTTCGAGAACCCCGCGGCGCGCGAGCAGATGATGCGGGAGAACGTGCGCTACTATCTCGGCCATGTCCGGCCCGAGGCGCTGGTGCTGAACTCGCTCGGGATTGCCCTGGCGGCGGCGGCCTGAGCCGCCG
>NZ_JBYSXL010000142.1:0-4902 GCF_058782155.1 Methylobacterium sp. FW306-05-D | reverse complement strand
GTCCGCCCGTCGCCCAACAGGTCCTCGTGCAGGCGCCGGGGCGGCTGCGTGCCCTGGTCCGCGGCAGCGAGATCGGCCTGATCGTGCTCGCCGCCCTGATCGGCTGCTGCGGCGGCGTCGCCGTCGCGGGGATGAACCGCGCGACCCAGGCCATGCGCGAGCTGCTCTACGGCCTGCCGCCGGGCCTGCGCCTCAGCGCCGCCACCGACATCCCCCCGCTGGTGATGCTGCTGGCCCCGGCCTTCGGCGGCGTGCTGCTGGCCCTGTTCACCCTGGCCCTGCGCTGGCAGCGCCGGCCGCGCCGGGCGGTGGTCGACCCGATCGAGGCCAACGCCCTGCATGGCGGCCGGATGTCGATCCGCGATTCCACCGTGGTGGTGATCCAGAACACCATCTCCAACGGCAGCGGCATCTCGGTGGGGATGGAGGCGGCCTACACCCAGTTCTGTGCGGGGCTCGCCTCCCGCCTCGGCCTGTCCTTCGAGCTGCGCCGGGCCGACCAGCGCACCCTCGTCGGCTGCGGCGCGGCGGCCGCCATCGCGGCGGCCTTCGGCGCACCGCTGACGGGGGCGTTCTACGCCTTCGAGCTGATCATCGGCACCTACTCGATCGCGACCCTGACGCCGGTCGTGGTCGCCGCCCTCTGCGGCAGCGTCGTCGCCCGCACCCTGGTGGCGCAGAGCGCCCTCGTCACCGTCGAGCGGGCGGATGCCGTCACCACCACGGTCCTGACCACCCTCGACACCGTGCCGAGCCTCGTCCTCGGGCTGATCTGCGCCGGGCTCGGCATCCTGATCATGCGTGGCGTGACCCTGGTGGAGGCGGGTTTCCGCGCCACCCGCCTGCCGACCCTGTGCGTCCCGATCCTCGGCGGGTTCTGCGTCGGTGGCCTGGCGCTCCTCGCCTCGCCGCAGGTGCTCTCCGGCGGGCACGGGGCGTTGCACCTGCACCTCGACGCCCACGGCACCACCGCGGGCCTCTCCGCCCTGATGCTGCTGTTCGTCGCCAAGGCGACCGCCTCGGCGATCTCCATCGGGTCGGGCTTCCGCGGCGGGCTCTTCTTCGCCTCGCTCTTCCTCGGGGCGCTGGCAGGGGAGATCTTCGCCGCCGGGATGCCGCTGATCCTGCCCGGCCTCTCCGCCTTCGGGCTGACCCCGCTCGCCTACGCGGTGATCGGCATGAGCGCCCTGGCCGTGGCGGTGATCGGCGGCCCGCTGACCATGACCTTCCTCGCCCTCGAGCTCACCGGCAGCTTCCCGATCGCCGGCCTCGTCCTGGTGGCGGTGATCGCCTCGTCCCTGACGGTGCGCAAGACCTTCGGCTATTCCTTCGCCACCTGGCGCTTCCACCTGCGCGGCGAGAGCATCCGCAGCGCGCACGACGTCGGCTGGATCCGCACTCTGACGGTGGGCAAGCTGATGCGCCGCGAGGTGCCGATGGCGCCCCTCGACCAGACCCTGGCGAGCTTCCTGCGCAAGCACCCGCTCGGCTCGCCCTCGCGGGTGGTGATGGTGGACGGGGAGGGGCGCTATGCGGGGATCGTCCTGGTGCCGGAGGCCCACGCGGCCCTCCGGGAGGCGGAGGACGCCTCGCCCGATCTCGCAGGCCTGCTGCGCCACACGGACGACGTCCTCACCGCCGACATGAACGCCAAGGTCGCCACCGCGATCTTCGACCGGACCGAGAGCGAGGCCCTGGCGGTGGTCGAGGACCTGAAGACGCGCAAGGTCATCGGCTTCCTCACCGAGAGCCACACCCTGAAGCGCTACAGCGAGGAGCTGGACCGGCAGCGCCGGGCGGTGCTCGGCGAGGCGGGCTGACGGCTCTCAGTCCGTCCGGCGGGTGATCCGGCGCCAGGCGACAGAGCCGAAGGCGAGCAGGCTCGCCCCGCCCATCATGACGAGGCTCCAGCCCCAGTCGGACGGCAATTGCCCGTCCGCCGGCCGCAGGACCTGCCCCGAGGCCAGCACGAGCCCGAAGCCGGTGACGATGGCGGAGACCAGAAGTCCCAGACTGACCCCGATACCCATGGGAAAACGCCTTCTCGATCGAAACGGGCCGGCCGCCCTCGCGAGGCGGCCGGCCGGAGCGTCACTTCTGCGGCGCGGTCGAGGCCGTCGCGGCGGCCGGGGTGGCGGTCTTCTGCGGCGCGCCGAGCACGTCGACCATGTCGAAGCGCACGCCGTCCTCCACCTTCTTCAGGAGGGCGTTGCCCTCGTAGTACTGGCCCTGGTCGATCAGCTTGGCGGCTTGGTCGACCTCGGTCACGGTCTGGTTCAAGGGCGCGACGGCCAGCACGAAGTTCACGTCGACGCCGGCGAGCTTCAGCCCGTCGACGGCCGCCTTGCGGTCACCCGTCTCCAGGCTCCTGTTGGCGCTCGCCACCGCGGCGGTCTTGGTCGGCGTCGCCACGAAATCCTCGCCGAGGGTCAGCTGCCCGTCGACGGGGAGCCAGGCGGTGGGCCGGGTGGACGCCTTGGCCGGGTCCGTCGTCTTGGTCGTGTCAGCCTTCTTGGTCGTGTCGGTCGGCTTGGTCGTGTCGGTCGGCTTGGCCGGGCCGCGCAGGTCCGCCTCGGCCTTGGTATAGACCGCCTCGTCGGTCTTGGCCTTGGCCAAGGCGGCCTGGGCCTTTCCGATCAGGTCCTTGGCCAGGGTCGGATCGGCGTCGAAGATGGCGATGCGGGCGAGATGCAGGTCGCGGAAGGCCTGGGCGCCGTCCTTCGACAGCTTGCCCACATCCGTGTCGGCCGCCTGCTGCGCGGCGCCGACCGGCGGGGCGGCCGGGGCCTTCACGGCGTCGTTGGCGAGGGCGACTCCGCCGAGGAGGGAGGTGGCGACGAGGAAAGCGGCGACTGTTCTGGTCTTTGTCATGGCAATACCTCCGAAGATGAGCGGCGCCACGCCTCTCAGGGCACCTTGACCTGTCCGCGCCGAAGCTCTCTTCTGATCTCGACTGTGATCCCGCCCGTTTTCGAAGTCACCTTAAAGAATCGTCAGGTTCGGTTCATGCGATCCGGCTTGACAGGGGCCGGGATCGGGCGGCCGCCGGCGCCCGGAAACCGGGCATGAAAAAAGCACGCGGTGCGCCGGCACCGCGTGCTCCCGGGATTCGGACAGATCGTCGTCTCAGGCGGGCGAGAGCCGGGTCTTGCGCATCAGGGCCTCCTCGACGGTGCCGTCGCCGTCGAGATAGCCGTGCCGCTTCGGGTTCGGCATGATCAGCGAGCCGATGAAGGCGATGCCCAGCATCACGGTGACGTACCAGAAGAAGGTGCTCTCGGAGCCCAGCTGCTTGAGATAGAGAGCGACCATCTCGGCGGTGCCGCCGAAGAGCGAGTTGGCGATGGCGTAGGACAGGCCGACGCCCAGCGCCCGCACCTGGGTCGGGAACAGTTCGGCTTTCACGATGCCGCTGATGCCGGTGTAGAAGCTGATCACGACCAGCCCGATCATGATGAGCGCGAAGGACAGCACCGCGTTCTGCGTGGAGCCGATGGCGGTCATCAGCGGCACCACCATCAGGGTGCCGAGGCCGCTGTAGAGCAGCATGTTGGCCTTGCGCCCGATCCGGTCCGAGAGCCAGCCGAAGAAGGGCTGGATGATCATGTAGACGAACAACGCCGCGGTGGAGATCTGCGAGGCCGTGACCTTGTCGATATGGGCCGTGTTGAAGAGGTACTTCGGCATGTAGGTCGTGAAGGTGTAGAAGCTCAGCGAGCCGCCGGCCGTGTAGGCCAGCACCACGCAGAACGCGCGCCAGTGCTTGAACAGGGCCGAGAAGGTGCCGGAATCCTTCTTGGCCATGTCCTCCTTGGTGGCCGTCTCGTCCAGCGACGAGCGCAGGTAGAGCGCGACCACCGCCGCGACGGCGCCGAGCACGAACGGGATGCGCCAGCCCCAGGCGGTGAGTTCCTGGGCGGTGAGGAAGCTCTGGAGGATGATCAGCACCAGCGAGGCGAGGAGCTGGCCGCCGATCAGGGTGACGTACTGGAACGAGGCGAAGAAGCCGCGCCGGCCCTTCACGGCGATCTCGCTCATGTAGGTGGCGCTGGTTCCGTACTCGCCGCCCACCGACAGGCCTTGGATCATCCGGGCGATGAGCAGCAGGGCCGGGGCGAGATGTCCGACCGTGGCGTAGGTCGGCAGCACCGCGATCATCAGCGACCCGGCGCACATCATCAGCACCGAGATCAGCATCGAGGTCTTGCGGCCCAGGCGGTCGGCGATGCGGCCGAACAGCCAGCCGCCGATCGGGCGCATGAAGAAGCCCACCGCGAAGACCGCGGCCGATTGCAGGAGCTGGCTGGTGCTGTCGCCGGCCGGGAAGAACACCGGCGCGAAGTAGAGCGCGAAGAAGGCGTAGCAGTAGAAATCGAACCACTCCACGAGGTTGCCCGACGAGGAGGCGACGATCGCCTTGATCCGGCGTCGGTTGTCGGCGGATTCCTCCGCCTTGGTCGTGATGGTTCCGGCCCCACCTGTCATCCGTTCCGTCCCTGTGTGCTGGGCAAGGCCGTTCCGCGGCTTGCTTTGCGGGGACGTTACCGCCTGAGACGGATTTCACAAGGGCGCTCAGCGGTTTGCCGCGAAATCGCAAGATTTCGATGAAACAAGCCGGTGGAAGACGGCTCGTTGAGCTTGGCAGCGACAGTCGAGCAGCCCCGAGATCTCGGACCTGAAGATCAGCGCAAGAAAAACGGGAACGGTTCGAGCAAGAGCTTCGTTGCGGGGGGCATCGACGTCGCGGGACGTCCGGCGGCAATGAGATTGGAAACGAACCCATGAGCAAGCTCTTTCGGAGCACGGTGACGGCGGCGGCCCTGGTGATCGGTGCGGCGAGCGCATTCGCGCAGGGTGGAGCCGGCGGCGGCGCCGGTGGTGGAGCGGGCGGCGGCTCCACCC
>NZ_JBYSXL010000141.1:0-4947 GCF_058782155.1 Methylobacterium sp. FW306-05-D | reverse complement strand
GCCGATCGTCGGCGCGGGCGGGCGCGCGGTTCGGCGCGGCGGGGGGCGTGCCGGTCTCGCCCATCATGCCTCGACCGTCAGGCGTCCGTCGCCGAGGACGAAGCGCCGGGCATCGACGAGGTCCATCAGGGCGAAGTCGTGGGTGGCGATGAGCACGGAGGTGCCCAGCCGGTTGAGTTCGATGAACAGGCGCAGCAGGCGCCGGCCGAGGCCGGGGTCGACGTTGCCGGTGGGCTCGTCGGCCAGCAGCAGCTCCGGCCGGGCGATGAGCGCGCGGGCGATGGCGGCGCGCTGCTTCTCGCCGCCCGAGAGCAGGGGCGGCAGCACGTGCATCCGTTCCCCGAGCCCGACCCAGCGGAGGAGCTCGACGACCTCGGCCCGGTAGCTCGTCTCCGACCGGCCCTGGACGCGCAGGGGCAGCGCCACGTTCTCGTAGGTGGTGAGGTGGTCGAGCAGGCGGAAATCCTGGAAGACCACGCCCATGCGCCGGCGCAGGCCGGTCAGCGCCTCGCTGGAGATGTCGCTGACCTCCTCGCCGAAGACCGAGACGAGGCCGCGCGTCGGGCGCACCGACAGGAGGATCAGGCGCAGCAGGGTGGTCTTGCCCGCGCCGGACGGTCCCGTGAGGAACTGGAACGAGCGCGGCGCGATCTGGAAGCTGACGTCGCTCAGCACCTCCGGCCCGAGGCCGTAGCGCATGCCGACGCTCTCGAACTGGACCACCGGCTCTTCCGCCCCGGAGAGGAGCGACTGCGTGTTCACCCGATCCGCCACGATCCCCCCAAGGTCCTGCCCTCCGAAGTCCGATCTCTCGCGACGGCCCCGCGCATGCCGGTTACAGGCCGCCCGCTTCACGGACGGTTAACCGTGTTGGCCGAGAACCGTTTGAGTCTTTTTGCCCCCGTCGGCAACCGTCCATCGAGATCCGAGGCACACGGACGCCATGCTGATCGTCTGCCCGTCCTGTGCCAGCGAGTACGAGATCGACATCGACCGCGTCGGCGCGGACGGGCGCTCGGTGCGCTGCGCGGCCTGCCGCGAGACCTGGTTCATCTCCCCCGACGACGTCTCGGCCGCCCTCGAAGCCGAGATGACCGCCGCCATGATGGCCGCCTCCGAGCTCCCGCCCGACGCGGCGCAGAGCCGCGCCTCGGCCCAGGCCGATCTCGATGCCTGGGAATCGGCCCTGGCCGCCGAGCCGGAGCCGGCCCCGCCGCCCGAGGCGCCGCGCCCGCGGGCCGGGACGAAGCCCGCTAAGCCCAGGCGCAAGGGGTTCCCCCTGGCCTCGCCCGGCGCCGCCCTCGGTCTCGCCGTGGTGGGCGGGCTGGGCCTCGCCGTCCTCGGGCGCGCCACGGTGGTGCGGGCGATGCCCCAGAGCGCCGGGCTCTATGCCCGCGTCGGGCTCCCGGTGAACCTGCGCGGCATCGCGTTCCGCGACGTCGTGGCGTTCCAGAGCCCGGGCGAGGGCGCCCAGGGGCAGCTCGTGGTGGAAGGCGACCTCGTCGGGGTCGCCGCCGAGGCCGACGTGCCGCCGATCGAGGTGGAGGTCCGGGACGGGCGCGACCAGCCGCTCTATCGCTGGCGCATCGCGCCCCCGCGCCCGTCCCTGGAGCGGAGCGAGACCGCGCGGTTCCGGGCGAGCCTGTCGGCGCCGCCGGCGCAGGGCCGCTCGGTGCGCGTGAACTTCGCCGCCCCGGAGGCGGGCGAGACCGGTTCGAAGGCCGATGCCAGCGCGCCGGCCCCGTGATATGGAATGCGGATGAGCAGCACGTCCCCCAACCCCTCCCCGAGCACCTCCCGACGCGTCCGCGTTCTCTTCGACGAAACCGCCATCGCCCGGCGCACCGAGGAACTCGCGGCCGCCATCGCGGCCGCCAACCCCGAGAATCTCCTCGTGGTGGCGGTGCTCAAGGGCAGCTTCATGTTCGCCGCCGACCTCCTGCGGGCCCTGCACCGGGTCGGCCTGGAGCCGCAGGCCGAGTTCGTCCACCTGTCGAGCTACCGCACCGCCACGGTCTCCTCGGGGCAGGTCGAGATCCTGCGCGACGTGGAGAGCGAGGTGCGCGGGCGCGACGTGCTCCTCGTCGACGACATCCTCGAATCGGGCCGCACCATCGTGTTCGCCAAGGACCTGCTGATGGCGCGGGGCGCCAAGCGGGTGCTCACCGCCGTGCTCCTGGAGAAGCCGGGCAAGCGCGCCGTGACGATCGACGCGGATTTCGTCGGCTTCACCTGTCCGGACGTGTTCGTCGTCGGCTACGGCATGGATGTCGCCCATGCCTACCGCCAGCTGCCCTTCGTCGGCCTCGTCGATTACGAGAGCCGCGAGCCGGATCTGTTCGGCGGCACCTGAGTGCAGCCTGCCGCGGGGGCCGAAACCTGCGGCGCACACGAACAATGTGAAACGATTCGGCCCTTAAAGGGCTTGCTGTGTCCGACGATCCCTTGACAGGGCGCGTCGGCGCTTGCGTGACTGAGCGCACGGACCCGACAGAGAGACACAGACGCACGATGGCCCGCATCCTCCTGGTGGATGACGAAGAGACGGTGCGGGGCTTCCTCAAGCGGGGCCTTGAGATCGACGGCCATGCCGTGGTCACGGCCACCGACGGCAGCGACGGTCTCGACCGGCTGACCGAGGCGGACGGCGCGTTCGACCTCATGCTCACCGACATCCGGATGCCGCTGATGGACGGCATCGCCCTGGCGCTGGCGGCCAAGCGCGACTTTCCCAACCTCACCATCCTGCTGATGACCGGCTTCGCCGACCAGCGCGAGCGCGCGCGCGGCCTCGATGCCATCGTGACGGACGTGCTGACGAAGCCGTTCTCGCTGGCCGACCTGCGCTCCACGGTGAACCGGGCGCTCGCCGCCTGAGGCACCCCGTCCGCCGCCTCTCTCTCGGAGTCCCGCGCATGAGCGTCCACGCCGATCGACATCTGCCCGACCATTCCCTGCCCGACATCCTCTCGGCCATCGGCGCCACGCCGCTGATCCGCCTGGCACGCGCCTCGGAGGAGACCGGCTGCACCATCCTGGGCAAGGCCGAGTTCCTGAATCCCGGCCTCTCGGTGAAGGACCGGGCGGCGCTGTCCATCGTGCGCGACGCCGAGGCCCGGGGCGCCATCCGGCCCGGCGGCACCATCGTGGAGGGCACGGCCGGCAACACCGGCATCGGCTTGGCTCTCGTCGCCTCGGTGCGCGGCTACCGCACGGTGATCGTGATCCCGGAGACGCAGTCGGCCGAGAAGAAGGAAACCCTGCGCCTGGCCGGCGCCCACCTCGTCGAGGTCCCGGCGGTGCCGTTCGCGAACCCCGACAACTACGTCCACGCCGCCCGCCGGCTGGCCGAGCGCCTGGCCGAGACCGAGCCGTCCGGCGCCTTCTTCGCCGACCAGTTCGACAACGTCGCCAACCGGCGGGCGCATGTGGAGACGACGGGCCCGGAGATCCTGGCGGCGACCGGCGGCGCCGTCGACGGCTTCATCTGCGCGGCCGGGACCGGCGGTACCCTCGCGGGGACCGCCGAGGCCCTGCGCGCCGCGCGGCCCGGCGTGCGGATCGGCCTCGCCGACCCGGAGGGCTCGGCGCTGCACGCCCACTACACCACCGGCACCCTGAAGGCCGAGGGCTCCTCGATCACGGAAGGCATCGGCCAGGGTCGGATCACCCGCAACCTCGCGGGCTTCACCCCGGACGTCTCCTTCCGGATTCCCGACGGCGAGGCCCTCGACATCGTCTTCCGGCTGATGCGCGAGGAGGGCCTCAGCCTCGGCGGCTCGTCCGGCATCAACGTCGCCGGGGCGATCCGGCTCGCCCGGGAGCTCGGGCCGGGGCACACCATCGTGACCATCCTGTGCGACGGCGCGGCCCGCTACGCCTCGAAGCTGTTCAACCCCGCTTTCCTGTCCGAGCGCGGCCTGCCGGTGCCGTCCTGGCTCGGTGCCGCGTCCGCATCCCTGCCGGATTGGCGGGCCTGAAGCCGGGACGGCGAGGAACGCGGCAAAAAACCTTTGCTTCGTGGGATTATGCCGCACGGACCGTTGAACGGAATCGCCACGGCGACGTTTGTACGGTCAAGCTCAAGCAATTCCGGTTGGGCGCGTGACGGAGTTCCCATCCATGACCCTGACCACCATCCTCCTCATCCTCCTGATCCTGATCGTCCTCGGCGGCGGCAACTTCCTCGGCGGCGGCGCCTATCGCGGTCCGAGCTTCGGCCTCGGCGGCCTGCTCGTCATCATCCTGATCGTGCTCCTCGTCACCGGGCGAATCTGACGGTTCCCCCTCAGGGCTGGCACGCGATCGGCACCACCGCGCCCGCCAGGGTCGCGGCGGCCGCGCCGAGCGTGCCGGCCTCTCTCTGGGGCGCCGTCCGCAGGCCGGCCGCCCCGAGGAAGCCCGCCAGGGTCGCCGCCGGCACCAGGCCGTAGCGCGCCGGAGGCAGGATCCCCGCCACAAGGCGGGGGCGTGACGGCACCGTCGCGACCAGCCCCGCGAGCGCGCCCGAGCGGTCGAGGACCGGGGCGCCTCCCCCACCGGGCTGGAGCGGGGCCGCGATGCGGGTGTTTCCCGCCGCTTCTCCCCGAATCGCCTCTCCTAAGATCGCCTCGCCCGGCGCCACGGCGACGCTACCCTCCGCATCGACGGCGAGGGCCGCCACCGCCTCGCTCTCGGCGAGGGCATGTCCGCGAACGGACGGTGTGATCGCGGCCCGGCCCGGGAGGGCGCCGGTCTCCAGAATCAGAAGTTCGGCCGTGGCGCCGGCACCGGTCCGCGCCGGCTGGCCCGCGACCAGGGGCGCCCGGCAGCCGGACAGGGCCGCGGCACTGGTCAGGACGCGCCCGGGCGCCACGAGGAGGCCTGTCGCGGCCGGTGCCGCGCGCAGGCTCGGCACGGGGGGCGGCGTCGGGGCCGGGACGGCGGTCGCGACCGGCGCCGCGGCGG
>NZ_JBYSXL010000140.1:0-4964 GCF_058782155.1 Methylobacterium sp. FW306-05-D | reverse complement strand
CGCACGCTGACGCTGCCCGACAGCTACCAGGACCACAACACCCCGGACGCCATGTACGCCGAGGCCGGCCTCGACGCCGCCGGCATCATCAAGACCGTCAGGGACACCCTGCCCGAACGGAAGGCGCGCGGCGCCAAGCTCGTCAGCGTCGTCCAGAAGTAGCGGCCCCGAAATCCCGCGGAACCGGATGGTCCCGCGGGAGTGGCGTGGGAGCTACTTGATCACCGCGCAGGCGATGCGGGCACCGGCCCCGCCGATGGGCTGGGTGGTGTGATCGTCCTCGTTGGCGTGGATGATCAGGGCCGAGCCGTCGCCGTCCTTGAGGGCGCCCTCGCCGGTCAGCGGCGTCTCGCTCGACACCTCCGCGTTCACCGAGCCGTCGGCATTGGCGAAGACGTTGGGCAGGTCGCCCTCGTCGGGACCTTCCGGGTTCAGCAGGCCGTGCTTGCTCTGGTCGTGATTCACGTGGGCCTTCGATTTCTCGAACTTCGCGGTGTCCGAGCAGTCGCCCACAGCGTGGAAATGGATGCCGTGCCAGCCGGGGGGCAGGCCGCCGGGCTGGATCGTCACGCGCATCACGAGGGAACTCGCGCCGTCGCGGATCATGATCTTGCCGATGGTCTCGCCCTTCCCGTTCTGGATCGGGCTCTCGAAGGTCTGCGGGGCCGCGGGCGGCGGCGCCTCGGCGGGCGCGGCCGGGGCGGGCTGCGCGAGGGCAGTCTGGGCGGCGAAGGCCGTGCTCGCCGCGAGGGCGAGGACCGACGGAAGTCGTCTCATGAAATGGCTCTCCTCTCCACGCCGGGTACGCCTGTGGAGCGTCAACGAAGATGGTCCCGGGGCGATCCACGGCAATGCCGGGGATGCGCGACCTTTCCCATGCCGGGGGCGGCGAGGCCAGACGGCGCGACCCGGGGGCGGCGCGAATGCCTGTGTCCGGCGGCACGCCGATGCTTGCGGCGCGTGGACGAACTCTTAAGGTTTCGCTAAGTTTCGCCTGACGAGGCCGGTGCCCGACCCTGATTCGCCAAGTCTCTCCCGGTGGATGGGCTCAAGATCCTGACCCGGCATCGACAGTGATCGCAGCATTGAAGACGCGTTGGGAGGTTCCCATGACGTTCACCGTCCCTCGCCGCCTCGGGTTCCTCGCTCTCGTGATCGGTGCCCTGCCGACCCTGGCCCTGTCGGAGACATCGTCCCCGGCCGGGCGGACATGGACCGATCCGCCGGCCCGCAGCGCCGCCGAGACCAAGCCCGCGCCGGCGCCGGCGGCGTCCCCGGACCCGTCCAGCGAGGCCTCCAAGGCGGCCCCCGTCGAGGCGAAGCGCCCGACGCGCGCGGCGGTCCGGGCGCCCAGGACCGCGCGCCGGTATACCGAAGCACGCGTGCGGGTCACGCACCCGGCGGCGTCTTTCTCGGCGCCGCGCCGCCAGGCCGTGCGGACGGTCGCGCGCGGGCCGGCCGCGGCCCCGGCCGTCCGGCGCGTCGCCCAGCGGCCGGCCCCCTACGCGGCGCGGCCGTCGGTGATGCGCTACAGCTACGGCGTCGTTCCGGACTCCACCGGGCCGTTCGTCGACGAGGACGACCGGGCGCGCCGGATCCGGCAGGCCCAGGAGGCCGGCTACCTCGTGGTGCGGTCCCGCAGCATCGAGTTCCCCGACGGCCGGCGCCTGCGCACCTACCGCCCCTACGAGGAGGAGAGCGAGGACTGAGGGGCCGAACGGCCTGCGGGCGTCGCGCACGAAAAAACCCCGCCGGGGGTGCCGGCGGGGTTCGGGTCGGATCGGGCGCGGGGCCGTGGATCAGCGCAGGCGGCCCGGCCGGGCGGGCTCGAACACGATGCGGCGGTGGAAGGCGCACCAGCTCTTGCCGTCCGGCGCCGGGGCGCCGCAGCAGACGGCGCGGTCGTTGGGCTCGCCGATGATGAATTTGCACACGAAGGCACCGGACTGCGCGAACGGCACCCGCAGCTCGGCGGAGGGCTCGGCGATGGCATCGGCCTCGCCGACCTGTGACATGCGGACAAGCTGGTTCATGGATCGGATGACTCGCGGACTGGCTTTCGCGGGCAAGGCCCTGCGGATTCTGACGGATCGGAAGCGCGTCGCCTTCGGGAGGGCCTCTCCCCTGCATGGACTCAGCGGGCGGCCCGCGAACATGAGTGGGGAGACTTGCGGACCCTGAGCGGGTCGAAAGCGCGGCCGAACCGGACGCGACAGCGTCATGATGCTGTTATATCTGGGGTTTGCCCCTCGGCAAACAAGTGCTGACGCATGTGTGTGTTGCAACGCACAGCTTTCCGGCCGCTGGCGCAAGGCGTCGCGGACAGGACCGGACCCGTCACGAAGCAGCGCGTCGTTTCATCCCGGGCCGCGGCGAAGAGTCGGTCACTGTCATCGTCCTGTGACGGGACCGTCATAGCAGCGGAGCGCGCAGGGCGTCGCGGCGGGATCACCCCGCCCGCGCGATCGCCCCGCCGAGGGAGCCGAGCCATGGCCGATGCGATCGCCCCCGGACTTCGCGCCGCGCCGCCCGAGGCCGGCTCGGGGCGCCGCCCCGGCCCGAACCTCGACGGCGGCATCCATGTCGCGGGCCTCGTCGCCTTCGCGGTGGTCCTCCTCGGCGGGCTCGCCTATGCCGGATACAGCCTGATCCACGACATGAACGCGGTCGGCGAGACGCCGCTGGCGATCGGCGCCTTCGCGCTCCTGGCCCTGGCGCTGCTCATCGCCCTGGCCTTCGAGTTCGTGAACGGCTTCCACGACACCGCCAACGCGGTGGCGACGGTGATCTACACCCACGCGCTGCCGCCGGTGGTGGCGGTGATCTGGTCCGGCGCCTTCAACTTCCTCGGGGTCATGCTGTCCTCCGGCGCGGTGGCCTACGCCATCGTCACCCTCCTGCCGGTGGAGCTGATCCTGCAGGTCGGCTCGGCCGCCGGCTACGCGATGATCTTCTCGCTGCTGATCGCCGCGATCCTGTGGAACCTCGGCACCTGGGCGCTCGGCCTGCCGAACTCCTCCTCCCACGCGCTCATCGGCTCGGTGATCGGCGTCGGTTTCGCCAACCAGCTGATGGCGCCCGCGGGCCAGGGCACCTCCGGTGTCGAGTGGGGGCAGGCGGTGAAGGTGCTGGAGGGGCTGCTGTTCTCGCCCGTCCTCGGCTTCGTCCTGGCGGCCCTGCTGCTGCTCGCCATGAAGGCGGTGGTCAAGCGCCGGGACCTCTACGAGGCCCCCCGGGGCGAGGCCCCGCCCCCGCTCTGGATCCGCGGCCTCCTCATCCTCACCTGCACCCTGGTGTCGTTCTTCCACGGCGGCAACGACGGCCAGAAGGGCATGGGCCTGATCATGCTGATCCTGATCGGCGCCGCCCCCACCGCCTATGCCCTGAACCGGACCATGTCGGACGACACGACCCCGGCCTTCGTGCAGCAATCGAAGGACGCCAGCGCGGTGTTCGCCGCCCGGGCCGGGACCGCGCCGCGTCCCGACGCGGCGGCCGCCCGCGGCCAAGTCAGCGAGGCCCTGCGCACGAAGGCGCTGAACAGCCCCGCCGTCTACGCGGCGCTGGCCGCCCTCTCGGACGACATCGCCGCCTCGGTGCAGCGACACGGCGCGATCCGCCAGGTGCCGGCCGCCGCGACCCCGAACCTGCGCAACGACATGTACCTCGCCGCCGACGCGGTGCGGCTGCTGCCGGCCGCCGGCGCCGGCCTCCCGGAGGCCGAGGGCAAGACCCTCAAGGCCTACGAGGGCCTGCTCAACGACGGCACCCGCTACATCCCCACCTGGGTGAAGGTCTGCGTCGCCCTGGCGCTGGGCCTCGGCACCATGGTCGGCTGGAAGCGCATCGTCGTCACGGTGGGTGAGCGGATCGGCAAGACCCACCTCACCTACGCCCAGGGCGCCTCGGCCGAGATGGTGGCCGCCGGCACCATCGGGCTCGCCGAACTCTACGGCCTGCCCGTCTCCACCACCCACATCCTGTCGAGCGGCGTCGCCGGCACCATGGCGGCCAACGGCTCGGGCCTGCAGGTCGCCACCGTGCGCAACATGGCCCTCGCCTGGGTGCTCACCCTGCCGGCCGCCATCACCCTGGCGGGCGGCCTGTTCTTCATCCTGCGGCACGTGTTCTGACGGGCGGGCCGGGCGATCCCGGCTTTCTTGAGGTCGCGCGGCGCTGCGTGTAGGTCGGGGGTGGGCTCGTCCGGGTTCGGCCGGCCGCCAGGAACCCCATGCGCGTCTTCGTCACCGGCACGGCCGGCTTCATCGGCTACCACCTCGCGCGGCGCCTCCTCGCCGAGGGCCATGCCGTCACGGGCTTCGACGGATTCAGCGACTACTACGACGTCGGCCTGAAGCGGGCGCGCCACGCCGAGCTCGCGCGAGATCCGTCCTTCACCCCCGTCGAGGCCCGCCTGGAGACGCCGGGCGCCCTGCGGGAGGCGGTCGGCCGGGCCGAGCCCGAGATCGTCGTGCACCTCGCGGCCCAGGCCGGCGTGCGCTACAGCCTGGAAAATCCCGGCGCCTACGTCGAGGCCAACCTCGTCGGCACGGCGAATCTCATCGAGGCGGTGCGGGCCCATCCGGTGCGCCACCTCCTGTTCGCGTCCACGAGCTCGGCCTATGGCGGCAACACCGCCCTGCCGTTCCGCGAGACCGACCCCGCGGTGACGCCGCTGACTCTCTACGCCGCCTCCAAGCTCGCGGGCGAGGCGATGATGCATGCCTACAGCCACCTGTTCGGCATCCCGACGACGGCCTTCCGGTTCTTCACCGTCTACGGCCCCTGGGGCCGCCCGGACATGGCGCTGTTCCTGTTCACCCGGAAGATCCTGGCCGGCGAGCCGATCACGGTCTTCGCCGGCGGCGCGGCCGAGCGCGACTTCACCTATGTCGACGACCTCGTGGCGGCGATCCGCGGGCTGATGGACCGGCCCCCGCCCCGCCCCGGCGACGGGCAAGGCC
>NZ_JBYSXL010000013.1:0-77772 GCF_058782155.1 Methylobacterium sp. FW306-05-D | reverse complement strand
GAAGCCGCCGCGGTATCCGCCGAACCCGGCATGGCGGAATCCGCCGCCGCCGAAATTGCCGCCCCGGAAGCCGCCGCCACCCAGGCCGCCGCCGTGGAAGCCGCCGCCACCGCCCCGGAAACCGCCTCCGCCGCCGCCCGGACGTGCGTCGGCGGAAGCGGGAATCATCGCGAGGGCCCCAACCAGGGCGGCCGAGGCCAGAAATATGCGCTTCATGGGAGAACCTGTCGTTCGCATGTCGATCCCGAGGATCGAACTTCTGGTGAACGAACGCGGGGCCTGACGACAAAGTTCGTTTCACACCCCCTTCCGCGTCGCTTTGCCGATCCGGCGATTGACAAACCGGCCGTCGACCCTGAATCTGGAAGCATTCCGAGGGGGGCTCCGAGTCCGGGAGCTGAGATTGGGCGCGTCGCCCTGACCCTTGAACCTGATCCGGTTCGTACCGGCGGAGGGACGGGAATCTCAAAAGACGGCGCGAATCCCCAGGCGCCATCCCCTCCAGAAACCGCCGCATTCGAACCGAATCGTCTCCCACGCCAGGAGCGAACCCGATGAATGCACCCGTTCTCCCGAAGGATCTGCCGCAGGGCCAGCCCCAGGCGGTGACCACCGGCCCGATCATGGGCTCGCGCAAGGTCTACGCGGCGGTGGCCGGACACGACGACATCCGGGTGCCGTTCCGCGAAATCACGCTCAGCGATCCGAAGGAGGACCCGGTGCGGGTCTACGATCCGTCGGGCCCCTACACGGAGACGGATGCGAGGATCGACCTCCATGCCGGCCTGCCGCTGGTGCGCGAGCCCTGGATCGCCCGGCGCGGCTACGCCACGGTGACGCCGCGTGCGGTCAAGCCCGAGGACAACGGGTTCGTGCCCGAGGACAAGCTCGTGGCCCCGTGTCCGGCCACCCGGGAGATCCGCAAGGCCGGTCCGGGCCAGATGGTGACGCAGTACGAGTTCGCCCGCGCCGGGATCATCACCGAGGAGATGATCTACGTCGCCAACCGGGAGAACCTCGCCCGCCAGACGATGCTGGAGGGCGCGCAGGCCGCGCTGGCCGACGGCAACAGCTTCGGCGCCTCCCTGCCGGCCTTCATCACGCCGGAATTCGTCCGTGACGAGGTGGCCCGGGGCCGGGCCATCATCCCGGCCAACATCAACCACCCGGAGGTGGAGCCGATGGCGATCGGCCGCAACTTCCTGGTGAAGATCAACGCCAATATCGGCAATTCCGCCGTGACGTCCTCGGCCGCCGAGGAGGTCGAGAAGCTGGTCTGGGCGACCCGCTGGGGCGCCGACACGGTGATGGACCTCTCGACGGGCCGCAACATCCACAACATCCGCTCGTGGATCGTGCGCAACTCGCCGGTCCCGATCGGCACGGTTCCGATCTACCAGGCCCTGGAGAAGGTCGGCGGCGATCCGCTCAAGCTCGACTGGGAGGTCTTCAAGGACACCCTGATCGAGCAGGCCGAGCAGGGCATCGACTACTTCACGATCCATGCGGGCGTGCGCCTCGCCCACGTGCCGCTCACCGCGCGCCGGGTCACCGGCATCGTCTCCCGCGGCGGCTCGATCATGGCGCGCTGGTGCCTCGCCGGTCACCGGGAGTCGTTCCTCTACGAGCGCTTCGACGAGATCTGCGACATCATGCGGGCCTACGACGTCTCGTTCTCGCTGGGCGACGGCCTGCGCCCCGGCTCGATCGCGGACGCCAACGACGCGGCGCAGTTCGCCGAGCTGGAGACCCTGGGCGAATTGACCAAGATCGCCTGGGACAAGGGCTGCCAGACCATGATCGAGGGCCCCGGCCACGTGCCGATGCACAAGATCAAGGTGAACATGGAGAAGCAGCTCGTGGAGTGCGGCGAGGCGCCGTTCTACACCCTCGGCCCGCTGACCACGGACATCGCCCCCGGCTACGACCACATCACCTCCGGCATCGGCGCCGCGATGATCGGCTGGTTCGGCTGCGCCATGCTCTGCTACGTCACCCCGAAGGAGCATCTCGGCCTGCCCAACCGCGACGACGTCAAGGAAGGCGTGATCACCTACAAGATCGCGGCGCATGCCGCCGACCTCGCCAAGGGCCATCCGGCGGCGCAGCTGCGCGACGACGCCCTGTCGCGGGCCCGGTTCGACTTCCGCTGGGAGGATCAGTTCAACCTCTCCCTCGACCCCGACACGGCCCGCGCCTACCACGACGAGACCCTGCCGAAGGACGCCCACAAGGTCGCGCATTTCTGCTCGATGTGCGGCCCGAAGTTCTGCTCGATGAAGATCACGCAGGACCTGCGCGCCGAGGTGCTGGCGATGGAGGCGGCCGGGCAGGTGCTGGGCGAGGCGACGCCGATGAGCGCCGCCGAGCGCGAGGCCGGCATGGCGGCGAAATCGGCCGAGTTCCAGGCCGAGGGCGGCAAGCTCTACGTCGACGCCGCCGAGTAGGCCGCTCGTCCCCGGATCGGTCACCGTCGTTTGACCGGTCCGGGGCAAGGACGAAGGGGAAGGATCGCCCTCGGTGCCTTGAACGCGATTTGGGTGTCCGACCGGGCGCCGTACGCGTCATGGAGCGTGCTCAGCATGAGCGTGGCCGCGACGTCGAAATCAGGCGGCGTCCCGAGGGCGATCTCCCGAACATAGTTCCTTACCGGATCGGCCTGAGCGAAGCCCAGTCGGGCGAGGGCCTGGGCCGAAGGCTGCGAGAGTTCGAAGCGAAGGGTGTCCGTCCTGGGGGCCATAAGCCGCCGAGGAGGCTTCGCAGTGCATCTGGGTATCCGAATCGAAGAAGATGCACTGGACGTAGCTCTGGCCCACGTGTGCATCGCTCACGACGAGGAAACGATCCCGCGAGGTGGAGGTCGGGCCGAGCCGGTGAATGCTGCGCAGCCGCTCGACCACGGCGCATCGATGGGTCGCGACAAATTCCGCGCGCCCGCGATCCGCCGGGGCTGCGGCCGACACGGAACCGGCGGCGATCACCACCAGTGCGGTTCCGATGGATCGAAGGCCGACAGGCATCCCCGGGGTGGCATTCATCCTGGCGATTCCAGAACCCGACCGATGCGTGCGAGCCACGCGAGAATGCGCGATCTTTCGCGCAATGCAATCGTAAATTGCGTCGATGGCCTCGGTCGGGCTTGCCGGGACGATGCCGCTCACGCGAACAGCCCGTGCACGAACCAGCGCGCGGGCGTCTCCATGGTGGGGAAGCCTTCGCGGTAGACCCAGAGCCGGCGCCCGGCCTCGTCCTCGACCACGTAATAGTCCCGCAGCGGACCCGGCGCCCGCCACCACTCGTCGGCGATGCGCTCGGGTCCGTCCGCATGGGCGACGCGGTGCAGGCGCCGGCGCCAGCGGAAGCGGTGCGGCGGACCGTCGGGCGCGAGCGCGATGACGTCCTCGGCGGCCTCGCCCCGGCTGAGCAGCACCAGGGGGCGCGGCGACCGGGGCTCCGGATCGGTCCGCCCCTCCCGGGCAGGCGGACCCGCCCGCCAGGGCTCCGCGATCTCGGCCCGCTCGGGCAGGTGGGTCGCGCGGAAGCCGAGCCGCATCATCCGCCGTCCCAGGCGCTGGCGCAGGGCATCCCCCAGATGCTCGGCCCTTCCGTCGACGGCGGGCGTCTCCACCAGCAGTCCCTGGCGCGCCGCGATCGTGCCCGTGGCGGTGACCGCGAGGCTCACGGTCTCGAAGCCGAAGCCGGCGTCGAGGGCCGGGCCGAGGCGGTCGAGGCGCAGGCTCAGCAGGCGCCCGAGCTGGGCCGGGCACCGGCTCGGCAGGCTCATGCCGAGGTCGAGGGTGCGCAGAACGCCGTCGACGCGGGTCAGGGACAGCCGCAAAGCCCGGGCGCCCAGGCCGGCCGCCTCCAGCCGGGGGGCCAGTCCTTCCATCAGGCGCATGGCCGTGGCGACGATGGTCTCCGGCCGTCCGATCGGCTCGAGGAAGCCGCGCACGGCCTCGAAATCGCGCGGGTCCTCGGCCGAGACGAGGGGCTCGGGCCGGCGGCCGAGCGCCTGGTCGAGGCGCAGCAGCAGGGTCTCGCCGAAGCGACGGGCCAGCGGCGCGCGGGGCGCGGCGGCGAGGTCGCCGATCCGGCGCAGGCCGAGGCGGCCCAGGGCCTGCGCCGTGCCGGGATCGAGGCGCAGGGCCGCGACCGGCAGGGCCTGCAGGGCCTCCCCGTTGCATCCGGGCGCCACGAAGCCGCCCCCGCCGTGGCGCGCCAGGGCGAAGGCGCAGGCGGGCGTATCGGCGAGGGCGATCCGCGCCGGGATCGCGCCCTCGCACAGGCGCCGGGCGAGATCCGCCAGCAGCTGCGCCTCGCCGCCGAACAGGTGGCTCGCCCCCGCGATGTCGAGGACGAACCCGTCGGCGCCCTCCGCCGGGCCGTAGGGCGCGACGACGGGGGTGTAGCGCTTGGCCCAGAGGCAGAGCCGGTGCAGGGCGGCGGCATCCGCCTCCGGGTCGGCGGGATGGACGGCGACGGGCGTGCCGATCCGGGCCCGGGCCCGGGCCAGGGTCTCGCCGGGCTCGAGCCCGAGGGCGCGGGCGGCGGCGTCCACCGCGACCAAGCGCAGGCCGTTGGCCTCCATCGCGGCCACCACCAGGGGGCCGTCATCGAGCGGAGCGTCGTCGCGGGCGCCCTCAACCCGAGCGCTGGACGCGTCGGTCGGGCAGGTCCGTGCCCGGGCCCGTCTCAGCCGCGTGACCGGCCAATGCTCCAGCCAGACCGAAACGATGCGCGGCATGATCCCACTCCAGAAGCCAGTGTCCGGTCCGCCCGTTGCGGCTTCGGTCGAGGGTCACCTGCCAGCACGGCCGCTCGATGCAGCCGAAGCGGTCGCGCAGGGCCTTGCCGGCGGCGATCCGCCAGCGGGTCGCGGCCACGTTGGGGCTCTCCGCCTCCGGAGGCCGCAGGACGAGGAGGAGGAGGTCGGTCCGCCCGGCCGCCAGGTGGAGCCGGCGGCTCTGGGCCAGGGGCAGGGCGGCATCGACGAGACCCGCCACGGCCGCCAGCCCCTGCGCGCGCAGAGATTCCTCCAGGGCCCGGTAGGCGTCGCCGTCGCTGGCGACCTCGAACAGCAGGAGCCGCCCCGGGTCGAGGCCGAGGCCGGCGAGCCCGTGTCCGTAGGGGAGGGGGTGGCCCTGGCCCACCACCAGCAGGGCCTCGCCCCGTACCCGGGCGAGGTGGCGCGCCACCAGGGCCAGGGCGAAGCCGAGGGCCGCCGGCTCGTCCCCGACCTGGGCCGGGGCGATCTCGTGCAGCTGCCCGAGGGCGAGGCCGCCCTGCGCGAGCCGCGAATCGACGTCGTGGATGCCGAAGGGGAGGGCACCCCGCAGAACGGAGGCGCCCCCGCGTCCGGCCACGAGGTCGCGCAGGGCCGCCAGATCGAGGGGGGGAGAATCCTGCGGTGCCGTGTCCCGGGACGGCCCATCCGCATCGAGCCGGTCCGCCGGCAGGATCTCGGTCTCCGCATCGGGAGGATCTTCAGGGCTCTGTCTCATCGGCTGCGCTCCTTCCCGCTACGCTAAGAACAAAACAGGAACACACTCAACCGGTTTCCGGCGGGATTCGGAATTTCTCCCGGGCTCAGGGACTTGGCCTGTGGAAGGCTGTGGACGCCTGTGGATAGCGGGCGCCGCAGCGGCATTCAGGTCACGCTTGACCCTGTGACGGCGGCAGGGCAGCACTCCTCGCCTGCCGCGCAGCAGACGCGGATCAGCCGGGAGAACTCCATGCGTCTCGCTCGTGCCCTCGTGGTCCTGTCGGGCCTCCTCACCGTCGCCGGCGGGCTCCCCGCCGCCGCGCAGACGGCGGCCCAGCCCAGGGGCGAAGACGCCAGGGCGGCGTCCAAGGCGCGCAGGCCCCAGGCCGTGTCGCAGCCGATCCAGGTCTACGATGCCCGCTTCGAGAACGGCGACCTGCGCATCTCGGGCAGCGTGCGCAAGCCCGGCATGGTGGTGGTGCTCGACGAGGACATCTCGATCATCGCCGACAGCCGGGGCCGCTTCGTCTTCCGCCTGCCCTACGTGCCCACCAACTGCATCGCCACCCTGAAGGCGGGCGAGGACGAGCGCGAGGCGGTCATCGCCAATTGCGGCCCCGCCGGGCAGCCCGGACCGAAGGGCGAGACGGGCCAGAAGGGCGAGACCGGCGACAGGGGCGAGACCGGCCCCGCCGGCCCGCAGGGCGTCGCCGGCCTGCCCGGTCCCCAGGGACCGAAGGGCGAGCCGGGTGCCAAGGGTGAGCCGGGTCCCAAGGGCGAGCCGGGTCCCAAGGGTGAGGCAGGCCCGAAGGGCGAGGCCGGACCCAAGGGTGAGCCGGGTCCGAAGGGAGACACGGGTCCGAAGGGCGAGACCGGCGCGAAAGGATCGCCCGGCGAGCGCGGCCCGGCGGGTCCGAAGGGCGAGGCCGGTCAGGCCGCCCTGGCGGCCGCCGCACCCGCATCCCCGTTCCGGGTGGTGCGCCAGGACACCTGCCCGGCCTCGGGCTGCGCGATCACCTGCGAGGGCACCGAGATCCTGGCCTCGGCCCTGTGCCTGAAGGGGGGCAGCGCCCTCGTGACGACGGGCGCCGACGGGTCCTTAAGCGCGACCTGCCCCAGCGAGGCCCAAGGCCTCGTCGGCCTCTGCGCCCGGCGCTGAGGGGCCGGCCGACCCGGGCGATCGCCCCTCGCCGAAACGGAGCCGTCCGGTGTAAGGACGCGCTTCGTTTCGCGCCGATGCCGATGCCATCCTTGTCGATGCCCCTCATGCCGCCTGTCCCTGCCCGTTCCGTTTCCAGCGCCCGCGGGGCTTCCCGATGAGCGTGGGCATCTGGGGCAAGCTCGGGGGGGCCGGCCTCGGCCTCGCCATCGGGGGTCCCCTCGGCGGACTCGTCGGCGGGGTGGCCGGGCATTTCCTGGTCGACCGCGAGGGCGCGCTGTTCGGCGCGACGCCGCGCGACGTGGTCTTCACCACCGGCCTCGTGGCGCTGGCGGCCAAGATGGCCAAGTCCGACGGCGTGGTGACGCCGGCCGAGATCGAGGCCTTCGCCAAGGTGGTGCAGGTGGACGAGCGCGCCCGGCCCGGCGTGCAGCGACTGTTCGACCTCGCCAAGGGCACGGCGAACGGCTTCGAGGCCTATGCCCGGCAATTGGCCACCACCTTCCACGACGAGCCGGCCCTGCTGGAGGACGTCCTCGACGGCCTGTTCCACATCGCCAAGGCCGACGGCGCCATCCACGAGGCGGAGGAGCGCTACCTGCGCGCGGTGGCGGAGACCTTCGGCTACGACGAGGCCGCCTTCCGCCGCATCGCCGCCCGGCACGTCCGCCTCTCCGACGATCCCTATCTCGTGCTGGGTCTCGACCACGACGTCGACGATGCCGGGTTGAAGGCGGCCCACCGGGCCCTGGTGCGGGAGAACCATCCCGACCGGGCCATCGCCCGCGGCCTGCCGCCGGAGGCGGTGGCCATCGCCACCCGCCGGCTCGCGGCCATCAACGCCGCCTATGACCGGATCAGCACCGAGCGGGGCCTGACGTGAAACCCACCCCCGAGAGCCCCGTCGCCACCAGCGTCCACCCATCGCCGAACCACGGCGAGCGGCGCGCCGGCCCGGTCGACCTCCTCATCCTGCACTATACCGGGATGGAGAGCGCGGCGACCGCCCTGCAGCGCCTCGCCAACCCCGTGGCGGAGGTCTCGGCCCATTACGTGGTGCTCGAGGATGGCCGCGTGGTGCAGATGGTGCCGGAGGGCCGCCGGGCCTGGCATGCGGGGCAGGGGTCGTGGGCCGGGATCAGCGACGTGAACTCGCGCTCGCTGGGCGTCGAGATCGTCAATGGCGGCCATGCGGGCGGCCTGCCCCCTTATCCCCCGGCGCAGATCGAGGCCGTGATCGCCCTGTGCGGCGACCTCGCCGGACGCTGGAACCTCGCTCCGCACCGGATCCTCGCCCATTCGGACATCGCGCCCGAGCGCAAGGAGGACCCCGGCGAGCACTTCCCCTGGGAGAGCCTCGCCCGGGCCGGCATCGGCCATTGGGTGCCGCCGGCGCCGATCCGCGACGGCCGCTTCTTCGCGCAGGGCGATGCCGGCCCGCCGATCGAGGCGTTGCAGGCGATGTTCGCCCTCTACGGTTACGACCTGCCGGTGAGCGCCACCTTCGATGCCCGCATGGGCGCGGTGGTGACGGCGTTCCAGCGCCATTTCCGCCCGGCCCGCGTCGACGGCGTCGCCGATGCCTCGACCATCACGACCCTGCGGGACCTGATCGCGGCGCTGCCGGGACGGTAGGGTCTCTCGATCCCGAACCAAAGTACGGACCCTCCCCCGCAGGGGGGGAGGGTCGAACGGGCCGCCGATCACGCCCGGTGCTGCACCGCCTCGCCGCCATGGCCGTGCACGTCCCCGTGCGCCTCGTCCGGCACCCTGCCGCGGGTGCGCCACAGGCTGTAGGCGATGCCCGCGATGAGGAAGACGACGGTGACCGCGAGGGAGACCCACGGCGGCACGTGGACGAGATCGAAGGTGTCGGCGACCACGATCTTCCCCCCGATGAAGATCAGGATGAAGGCCAAGGCCGTCTTGAGGTAGGCGAAGCGGTCCACCATCGCGGCCAGCGCGAAATAGAGGGCGCGCAGCCCGAGGATCGCGAAGATGTTCGAGGTGTAGACCACGAAGGTGTCGGTGGTGATCGCGAAGATCGCCGGCACGCTGTCGACGGCGAAGATCACGTCGGCGCCATTCACGAGGATGAGCGCCAGGGCCAGGGGCGTCAGCCACAGGGCGGTCTTGCCGGTCTTCGGGTCGGCCTTCCGCACCATGAAGTGCTGCCCGTGCAGCTCGGGCGTGATGCGCAGGACGCGCTGCAGGAACCGGACGGCCCTGTTCTCGCGGATGTCGCCCGGCTCCTCCTCCTTCGAGAACAGCATCTTGAGGCCGGCGAAGATCAGGAAGGCGGCGAAGATCGACAACACCCAGGCGGCCTGGTGCACGAGGGCCGCGCCGAGGCCGATCATCAGGCCGCGCAGCAGGACGGCGGCGAGGATGCCCCAGACCAGCACCCGGTGCTGGGCCGCCCGGGGAATGCCGAGCGCCGTGAGGATGACGGCGATCACGAAGACGTTGTCCATCGACAGCGACTTCTCGACCACGAGGCCGGCGACGTATTCCTGGCCCGCCTGCGGCCCGAGATACCACCAGACCCAGCCGCCGAAGATCATGCCGAGGGTGAAGTAGAAGGCTGTGAGGAGCAGGCTCTCCTTGACGCCGATCTCGTGATTCTTGTCTCGGTGCAGGAGCCCGAGGTCGAAGGCCAGCAATCCTGCGACCAGGGCATGGAAGCCCAGCCACATCCAGACCGGCTTGCCGAGCCACTCGTAGGACAAAATATCAACCATGACGCAGGACCGTCGATGCTTCTTGAGGAGAGAAAGCATCGGCTCCGACATCACGGAACGCATCATGCAGCATCCCGCCAGAGGGGCCCGCAGCCGATGAGGCGCAGTTGGGACTCTGAACCGGGCGAATCAAGGGCATCGACCCGTCACGCTTGACAGGGCCGGTCCCCGGCGGCTTCCCAGGGCGCATGACTGACAGCGAACGCAACGGCCGGGACGGGGCCGGGCCCGCCGTGATCGGCGGTGGACCGGCCGGTCTCGCGGCCGCGGAGGTGCTGGCGCAGGCCGGCCACGCCGTGACCCTCTACGACCGGATGCCGAGCGTGGGGCGCAAGCTCCTCATCGCGGGGCGCGGCGGGCTCAACCTCACGCATTCCGAGCCGCTCCCGGCCTTCCTCGGGCGCTACCATCCGGCGGGCGGGGCGCTCGCCGAGGCCATCGCGGCGTTCCCGCCCGGCGGCCTGCGCGCCTGGTGCGACGAACTCGGCCAGCCGACCTTCGTCGGGTCGAGCGGCCGCGTCTTCCCGGAGGCCTTCAAGGCCTCGCCGCTGCTGCGGGCCTGGCTCCAGCGCCTCGACGGGCTGGGCGTCCGCATCCGTACCCGCCACCGCTTCACCGGCTGGTCGGATGCGGGCAGCCCGGTCTTCGAGACCCCCGAGGGACGGGTCGAGACCGCCCACCGGCCGGTGCTCCTGGCACTCGGCGGCGCGAGCTGGCCGCGCCTCGGCTCCGACGGCGCCTGGGTGCCCCTGCTCGAACGGGACGGCGTCGCGGTGGCGCCCCTGAAGCCCGCCAATGTCGGGTTCACCGTCGCCTGGTCGCCGGTCTTCGCCGAGCGCTTCGCCGGCGCGCCCCTGAAGCGCATCGCCCTCGGCCTCGAGGGCACCCGCGTGCGCGGAGAGGCCGTGATCAGCGCCGACGGGATCGAGGGCGGAGCGATCTACGCCCTCGCGCACCGCATCCGGGCCGCCACCGAGCGCGGCGAGGCCCGGCTGGAGATCGATCTCCGCCCGGACGTGGAGGAGGCCGCGCTGGCGCGGGCGCTCCGCGATCCGAAGCCCGGGCTCTCCCTCGCCAACCGCCTGCGCAAGGCCGCCGCGCTGACGCCCGTGGGGATCGGCCTCCTGCGCGAGGCGGCCCACCCGCTGCCCGTGGGCGCCGAGGCCCTGGCGGCCCTGATCAAGGCGGCACCGCTCCGTCTCCTGTCGCCGCGCGGCCTCGATCGAGCGATCTCCACGGCGGGCGGGGTCCGCTTCGGCGAACTCGACGCCGGCTTCATGCTCGTCCGGCGGCCCGGCACTTTCGTCGCCGGCGAGATGCTGGACTGGGAGGCGCCGACGGGGGGCTACCTCCTCCAGGGGGCCTTCGCCTCGGGCCGCGCGGCGGCGGCGGGCATGCTGGCCTGGATGGAGCGGGGCGCGTGAGGCGCCGACCCACGAAAAAGGCTCCCTCTCGGGGGAGAGGGAGCCTGATGGTCCGGCGCGGCCGTTCCGGGCCGCGCGGTGCCGGGTCTCAGCGGCAGTACACGTCGCCGTAGGCGTCGCGGTAGGTGCCGTAGGGGCAGCGCGGGGCGGTGGAGGCGCCCACGATGGCGCCGCCGGCGCCGCCGATGGCCGCACCCGCGAGCGCGCCGCCGGCGCGACCGGTGGCGGCCCCACCGATGGCCGCACCCGCGAGCGCGCCGAGGCCGGCGCCGCCGAGGGCGCGGTCCTGCGGCGTGTTGCAGGCGCCGACCGAGAGGGCGAGGGCACCTGCGAGGGTGGCGGCAATGAGCTTCTTCATGGTTCCGAGACTCCCTTGTGCGTCGTGACCCGGCCTTGGGCCGTGATGTTCGTGCCGCCCGAGCTTAAGCATTCCGCCCGGGAAATGCACGCCGTACGGTCAAGGTTCCCGTCCGCCTTTCCGTTTCCCCGAAAAACCCTCTAGTGATGCGGCCATCCGGACCCATCGGGGCGGCGCCGGCCGCCCGTTCCGCCGCGAGGAATCCATGCAGCGCGCCACCGCCATCGTCCGCAAGGTCGCCGTCCGCGCCGATGCGATCGTCGACACGATCGTTCTCGACCATGCCGCCCGGCAGGCCCCGCCGGAGAGCCTGACGGGGGAAGGCGGCCTGAGCCTGTCCCTCGCCCTGGCCAAGGCCGCGGCCCTGGAGGACGGCGATGCCCTGCGCCTGGAGGACGGTCGCCTCGTGGCGATCCGCGCCGCCGGGGAACCGCTCCTCGAGGTCCGCGCCGAGAACCCGGCCCGGCTGCTCCGCCTCGCCTGGCAGCTCGGCGGCAGCCACGTGCCGGCCGAGATCGCCGCCGACGTGCTCTACGTTCCCCGCAGCGCCGCCGAACTCGTCCGCGGCCAGGGCTGCGCCGCCAGCCCGGTGACCCGTGCCTTCAAGCCCGAGCGCGCGGCGCACGACCACAGCCAGTGCGGCCACGACCATCACGATCATGCCCATCACGATCATGCCCATCACGCGCACGACCACGCGGACCACGGCCATGGAGCGCAGGCCCACAAGAACCACGACCATGCGGGCCACGACCACGCGGATCACGATCACGGGCATTCCCATGCGGCCCAAGGCCACGATCACGACCATGATCACGGTCCTGCGCATTCCCACGATCACGGCGCGCACGGCCACGTGCACGGCCCGGACTGCAAGCACGACCACTGAGCGGACCGGCCGCGCGTTGAAGGCGGCGGCGCGGACGGTTATGTCGGCGCGATGATTGCCCGCGACCTCCGCTTCTCCGTCGCCCCCATGATGGACTGGACCGACCGTTACTGTCGGGCCTTCCACCGCACCCTGTCGCGGCGCGCCCGCCTCTACACCGAGATGGTGACCACCGGGGCGGTCATCCACGGCCCGCGCGAGCGCCTGCTCGGCTTCGACGCGCGGGAGCATCCGGTGGCGGTGCAGCTCGGCGGCTCGAACCCGGAGGACCTCGCCGAGGCCGCGCGGATCGCCGAGGGCTTCGGCTACGACGAGGTCAATCTCAATGTCGGCTGCCCCTCCGACCGGGTGCAGGACGGGCGCTTCGGCGCCTGCCTGATGCGGGAGCCCGCCGTGGTGGCCGCCTGCGTCGCCGCCATGAAGGCGGCGGTGTCGGTGCCGGTTACGGTGAAGTGCCGCATCGGCGTCGACGAGCAGGACACCGAGCAGGCCCTCGACGCCCTGGCGGACGCCGTCGTCGCGGCCGGCGTCGACGGCCTCGTGGTCCATGCCCGCAAGGCCTGGCTCCAGGGCCTGTCGCCCAAGGAGAACCGCGACGTGCCGCCCCTCGACTACCCGCGGGTGGCGCGGCTGAAGCAGGCCCATCCGGCCCTGCCCATCGCCATCAACGGCGGCATCGCCACCATCGCCGAGGCGGCGTCCCACCTCGCGGCGGTGGACGGTGTGATGATCGGCCGGGCCGCCTACAGCGATCCGGCGATCCTCCTCGACGTCGACCCGGCCCTGTTCGACGAACCCGCTCCGGCCGCCGACCCGTTCGCGGCCCTGGACGCCTTCGAGCCCGTGCTCGCCGGCTTCCTGCAGGAGGGCGTGCGCCTGCACGCGGTCACCCGGCACATGCTCGGCCTGTTCAACGGCCGACCCGGCGCCCGCGCCTATCGCCGGCACCTCTCGACCTTCGGACTGCAGCCCGAGGCCGGCCTGGCGACCCTGCGGGAGGCGGCGGATCTGGTGGCCCAGGCCGAGCGCCGGATGAGCGCGGCGGAAGCGAGCGCGGCCTGAGGGCAGCGCAGATGATCCGATTCGGATCATCTGTTCAGGGGACGGATTAATCAGTATTCGGCAAATTACAATCTGATCGTTGCACGAATATCACATGGCAATGTCCGGGATATTGTGACCTGATTATGAACGCGCGGCCGCTTCTGTTTGTCCCCATACCTGCCGCGGCGGCTCTCCGATGATTCGTGCGGGAGCGCCAGGCTCGGGGGCAGAGATGCGACTTCATCCAGGTGTTTCCCTTTCCGGCGTATCCATCGCGGCCCTCGTCGCGGCCACCCTCGGCGCGACCGGCGCACGCGCCCAGTCGGCGCAGAACCTCACGGCGACGGGGCTGATCTCGGGCCTGAGCGTTCTCCCCAACTCGGCCGCCGGCATCGCCGATCTCAACGCCAACCTCGCCACCTCCCTGGCGATCAACAACGGTGCGACGCCGGAGCAGCAGCTCCGGGCGACCATCGACAACACGATCACCAGTTCCAACGGCGTGGTCGTCGCGGACGCCCTGGGTTCGCGCCTCGGCACCCTCTACAGGGCCGCGAGCCCCACCAGCGCGGCGAATCCGGGGCCTGCGACCTTCATCCCGACCACCGAGACCTCGTTTTCGCAAAACGTGCTGCAACTGATCCGCCAGGCGAACGCGGTGTCCGGCAGCGACTCGGCCTTCGCCAAGAACTACCTCGCCAACGGAACGGTCACGGGATCGCCGGCGACCTTCATCGGCTCCCAGAACCTACCGGCGGGCGGGGTCTTCGGAGCCTACGACCGGGTCTACAACCCTCCGGCCGGCGCCAACACGGTGGGCAATGCCCGGCCGGCCCAGGCCCGCCCCGACCAGACGGCGTCCTTCACCCAGCCGAACTTCTTCGGGGTTCCGACGAACAACGTGACGGACATCGTGCCGACCCTGCGCGGCAACGCCGCCTATCCCAGCGGCCACACCACCTTCGGGCAGACCACCGCGATCCTGTTCGCCCAGCTCGTCCCCGAGCGCTTCCAGGAGGCCGTGGCGCGCGGCTCGGAATACGGCAACAGCCGCGTGGTGCTCGGCGCCCACTACGCGATGGACGTCATCGCGGGCCGCATCCTGGCGATCCACGATCTCGTCCAGCTGCTGAACAACAATCCGCAATATCTGAACTACGCCGTGCCGGGATCGCTGACCACGACGAGCGATTTCCAGGCGCTCTTCAACGCCGCGCGCACCGATCTCACCGGCCTCTTCACCAGCCAGTGCGGCACGACGGTCGCGGCCTGCGCGGCATCGGGCACGCCGGACCGCTTCGCCGACAAGGCCCGGACCAAGGCCGACTACACCTACCGGCTGACCTACGGCTTCGCGCCGGTGGGGCCGACCGATCTCGCCCCCGTCGTCCCCGTGGGTGCCGAGATCCTGCTCGCCACCCGCTTTCCCTATCTCAGCGCCGCGCAGCGCCGCGACGTGCTCGCCACCACCGAGATCGCCTCCGGCCAGCCCCTCGACAACGGCTCGGGCTACGCACGCCTGAACCTCTACGCGGCTGCGGACGGCTACGGCGCGTTCAGCGGCCCCGTGACGGTGACGATGGACGCGGCCCAGGGCGGCTTCTCGGCCCTGGACAGCTTCGACAACGACATCGGCGGCGCCGGCTCGCTGACCAAGGCCGGCAGCGGCACCCTGGTGCTCACCGGCACCAACACCTACGCGGGCGGCACCACGATCGCGGGCGGCACCCTCGTCGGCTCGGCCCGCAGCCTCGGCTCGGGCGCCATCGTCGACAATGCCAGCCTGATCCTCGACCAGGCCGTCGACGGCACGCTGGCCAATCCCATCGCCGGCACCGGCCTCCTGACCAAGACCGGGGCGGGCAGCCTCAGCCTCACCGGCGCCAGCAGCTTCAGCGGCGCCACGGGCGTGGCCCAGGGCCGTCTCGCCGTGAACGGCAGCCTCGCCGGCTCGGTGGTGACGGTGGGCTCCGGCGCCAGCCTCGGCGGCACCGGCACGGTGGGCGGTCTGGCGGCCCAGTCCGGCGCCGTGGTGGCGCCGGGCAACTCCGTCGGCACCCTCGCGGTGGCGGGCAATGCCAGCTTCGCCCCCGGCTCCACCCTCCAGGTCGAGGCCGACGCCGCAGGCCAGGCCGACCGCCTCGCGGTGGCCGGCACCGCCACCCTCAACGGCGGCACCGTCCAGGTCCAGGCCGCCGCCGGCACCTACGCTCCGCGCACCGCCTACACCGTGCTCACCGCCGGCGGCGGCGTGCAGGGCCGGTTCGACGGGGTCAGCGCCAACTTCGCCTTCCTCACCCCCACCCTGCGCTACCAGCCCGGGGCCGTCGACCTGACGCTGACGCGCAACGACATCGCCTTCTCCAGCATCGCCCAGACCCGCAACCAGGCCGGCGTCGCCGACGCCATCCAGGCTGCCGGGCCGGGGGCCGCCCTCTACGGCCGCACCGTCGGGCTGACCACGCCCGAGGCGCGCGCCGCCTTCGGTGCGCTCACCGGCGACATCCACGCCAGCGCGGCGGGCGCCCAGTTCGAGACCGCCTTCTTCGTGCGCGAGGCCATCCTCGACCGCCTGCGCCGGGGCGCCAGCCCGGGCGCGGCCGAGTTCGACGATTACGGCACCCTGCCGGCGGCCTACACCGCCGACCTGCCGGGCCGGGCCGCTCCGGTCGCGCCGGTGCCGGTGCGGGTCCTCGACCCGCGGGTGTTCGGGCTCTGGGGCCAGGGCTTCGGCAGCTTCGGCGAGGCGCGCAGCGACGGCAACGCCGCCGGCCTCTCGCGCCAGACCTCCGGCTTCGTGCTCGGGGCGGATGTGCGCCTGGAGACGGGCTTCCGGCTGGGCGTCGCCGGCGGCTACACCACCACGAGCCTCGACGGCACCGGGCGGC
Organism: Methylobacterium sp. FW306-05-D; assembly: GCF_058782155.1. Taxonomy (NCBI): domain Bacteria; kingdom Pseudomonadati; phylum Pseudomonadota; class Alphaproteobacteria; order Hyphomicrobiales; family Methylobacteriaceae; genus Methylobacterium; species Methylobacterium sp. FW306-05-D. Next base: position 61,787 of record NZ_JBYSXL010000013.1, on the reverse strand, counting down.
TCTCCTCCGGCACCATCGAGAGCGGCTTCGGCGGCCTCTATGGCGGCTTCGAGCAGGGCCCCGTGGCCCTGCGCCTCGGCGCGGTCTACGCCGACCAGTCGAGCCGCCTGCGCCGGGCCGTGACCTTCGCCGGGTTCGCCGACAGCGACACGGCCCGCTATGGCGGCGCCACCGTGCAGGGCTTCGGCGAGCTCGGCTACCGGTTCTTCCTCGGCGCGGTGGCGTCCGCGCCGATCACCAGGGGCGATCGGCCGACGGCTCCGGTCCCGCCGGCCTATCTCGAGCCCTTCGTGGGCGGCGCCTACGTGTCGATCGGGCGCGACCGCTTCGCCGAGACGGGCGGCCTGGCGGCGCTGACGGGCGCGGCGCAGACCACCGAGGTGGCGACCTCCACGGTGGGCCTGCGCGGGCAGGCCAGCCTCGACCTGGGCGGGGCCGCGCCGGTCTCGCTGCACGGGCTGGTGGGCTACCGCCGGGCCTACGGCGACGTGGTGCCCAAGGCCCTCCTGAGCTTCGGCACGGGCCCGAGCTTCCTCGTGGCCGGCACCCCGATCGGCCGGGACGCGCTGGTGGCCGAGGCCGGGCTCGACGTGCGCGTGGCGCGCGACGCCACGCTGGGCGTGGCCTATACCGGACAGGTCGGCGAGCGCGCCCAGGACCATGCCGTCAAGGGTAACTTCACCGTCCGGTTCTGAGCCCACGCACGGGTCCGACAAGGACGGGTGTCACGACGCCGTCCCCTCCGGGGCGGCGTCTCGCGGTCCGGGACCGGGATCTCAGCGGTCGCGCAGGACGAGCCGGTCGCCGCGGACCTCGAAGGAGGCGAGGCGGTCGAGGAAGCTCATGCCCAGCAGATTCTCGCGCAGGGCGCCCGGCCGGCTCACCAGGGCCGGCACCCGCCGCTCGACGATGCCGCCGATCCGCAGGCTGTCGAGGAAGGCCGGGGCCGCCACGGTGACGCCGTTGGCGGTCGAGACCCGGACGCTGAACTCGGATTCCGCCGGTCGGATGCCGAGGGCGGCCGCGCTCTCGGCGGTGAGGACCACGGCGCTGGCCCCGGTGTCGAACTGGAAGCCCTGGGGCTGGCCGTTCACCTCGGCCCGGACGTGGAAATCGCCGCCGGCGCGCCGGGTGATCGTCACGGTGCCGTCCGCGTCCGTGACCGCGCTGCCGGGCCGCACCGCCCCGAGCATCCGGTCGCCGATGATCCGGGCCTCGTCGCGGTAGGCGTAGCCGGCGACCAGGGCGGCCCCGAGGGCACCCCAGACCACCAGGGCCATCAGGTTCGCGCTCATACGGCTGCGGAACTGGTGCCAGAACCCGGCCGCCACCACGGCCAGGAGGCCGGCGCTCATGGCGAATTGCGCGAACTGGTCCGGCTCCATCCCGACGATGCGCTGGGTGTCGTCGGACAGGAGCAGCACCGCCAGGGCGCCCCCGAGGATGATCAGGCCGACGAGGATCATGACGCCGCCGGGGTCGGGATGCGGGTCGGGTAGGCCGTCCGCAGGCGCAGGTCCAGTTCGGCCATCACCGCCCGGCGCTGGGGCTCCGACATCGAGCCCCAGAGCGCGATCTCGTCCCGGGTGCGGCCGCAGCCCTCGCACAGGCCTGTCGCGCCGTCGAGGAGACAGAGCTTGGTGCAGGGACTGGAGGGTTTGGGGCGGGGCTGGGTCATCGCCCCCGTCCATGCCAGGGCCACGGCGTCGGGATCAAGTCCGGCCGCCCGTCAGCCCGGGACGGCCGCGAGCAGGCCGACGAGGGCGGCGATCTCGGCTGCCTGCTGCGCGGCCCCGACCACGTCCCCGGTCTGCCCGCCGATCATCCGTCGCGCCAGGGCGGTGATCGCGAGGGCGGCACCGAGGCCGAGCCCGAGCATCAGGACGAGGCCCAGCACCGGGAGCCCGAATGCGAGGGTGAACAGGGCGACGGCGAGGGTCAGGGCGGCGGCGGTCGCCAGGGTCGCCCGGCTCGGCCGCCCGACGGCGGCGCCGGCCCCGTCGGGGCGGGCGGGGGGGAGCAGGGCGAGGGGCGCCAGGGCGGCGCTGCGCGAGAGCGCGGCGGCCAGCAGCAGGGCCGGGGCCGTCAGGAGCTCGACCCGGTCGATGAGCGTCGCCAGGGCGCCGATCCGCAGGGCCAGGGACAGCATCAGGGCGACGCCGCCATAGGCGCCGATGCGGCTGTCGCGCATGATCTCCAGCCGCCGGGCCGGCGTGGTCCCGCCGCCGAACCCGTCGGCGACGTCGGCGAGGCCGTCCTCGTGCAGCGCCCCCGTCACCAGGACGCCCGCCGTCACCGCGAGGCCGGCGGCGAGGAAGGGTCCGAGGCCGAAGCCCCAGGCGGCGAGCAGCACCGCGGCGCCGGGCAGGCCGAGGAGGAAGCCCGCCAGGGGCAGCATCCGGGGGAGGGTGCGGAAGTCCGGGACCGCGTGCGGGTCGCCCTCGCCGGGCAGCGGCGGCACGGGCAGCCGGGAATAGAAGCGCAGGCAGCCGGCCAGGTCGTAGGCCAGGCGGGCGCCCGGAAAGGCGGGTTCGGCCCTCTCGTTCATCGCGGACCCTGCCTCGCCTTCACCACCCGTGCCCGGATCGTTATAGCTCCCGCGACGGGCGGCCCGCCATCCTGGCGCCGGGCCGGCCACCGGAATCGCTCCATGACCGACCTTGACCAGACCGCCGCCTCGACTCCGTTCAGCGACATCCGCCGCCTCGTCGAGTCCCTCCCGGGTCCGGACCGGGACGCGGTGGCGATGGTGGCCGAGCGCGACGCCACCCTGACGAAGCCGGCCGGCTCCCTCGGGCGCCTGGAGCACCTCGTCTCCTGGCTCGCCGCCTGGCAGGGCAAGGGCCAGCCGACCCTCGACCGGCCCCTGGTCTGCGTCTTCGCCGGCAGCCACGGCGTCACCGCCCGGGGCGTCTCGGCCTTCCCCGATGCGGTGAACCGCCAGATGCTCGACAATTTCGCGGCCGGCGGCGGGGCGATCAACCAGATCTGCGCCGCCTACGGCCTCGGCTTCAAGGTGTTCGACCTGGCCATCGACATGCCCACGGGCGACATCACGGTCGGGCCGGCCTTCGACGAGAAGGCCTGCGTCGCCACCATGGCGTTCGGCATGGAGGCGGTGGCCGCCGGCACCGACTGCCTGGCCTTGGGCGAGATGGGCATCGGCAACACCACCGTGGCGGCGGCGCTCTACGCGGCGCTCTACGGGGGCGAGGCCGCCCACTGGGTCGGGCGCGGCACGGGGATCGACGCGGCGGGGCTCGCCCGCAAGGTCGCGGCCGTGGAGGCGGCGCTGGCCCACCATGCCGGCCATCTCGACGATCCCCTGGAGATCCTGGCGCGGCTCGGCGGCCGCGAGATCGCCGCCATGGCGGGGGCGATCCTGGCGGCCCGGCTCCAGCGCGTGCCGGTGGTGCTCGACGGCTACGTGGCGACGGCCGCCGCTGCCCTCCTGCATCGCCTCGAGCCGACGCTGCTCGACCATTGCCTGGCCGGGCACGTCTCGGCGGAGGGGGCCCATGCGGACGTGCTGGAGCGCCTCGGCCTCGTGCCGCTGCTGGCCCTCGGCATGCGCCTCGGCGAGGCCTCCGGCGCGGCCCTGGCGCTCGGCCTCCTCAAGGGCGCGCTCGCCTGCCACCGGGACATGGCGACCTTCGCCCAGGCCGGGGTCTCGGAACGCAGCCCCGGCTGACGGCTCAGGCGGCGCGGGCGCGCTTCTCGGCGGGCGCGGCCGGCGATTCGCCGGGGACTTCCAGCGCCGGAAGGGTCTCCATCACGCGGCTGGCGGGGAAGATCACCACGACCTCGGTGCCCTCGCGCGGCTTCGATTTCAGCTGGAAATTGCCGCCGTGGAGGTCGACGAGGCCCTTCACGATGGGCAGGCCGAGGCCCGAGCCCTGCTCGGCCGTCTTGATCGCCAGGGACCCGCGGCCGAAGGACGACATCACGGTGCCGATCTCGTCCTCGGGAATGCCGGGGCCGCTGTCCTTCACGCTGACATACTGGCCGCCCGACGAGGTCCAGCCGACCTTGATGGTGATCTCGCCGCCGGGCGGCGTGAACTTGACCGCGTTCGACAGGAGGTTGAGCACGATCTGGCGCAGGGCCCGCTCGTCGGCCCAGAGCCGGGGCAGGCTGCCGTCGATGAACTCGTGGATCGTCTGGTTCTTGCCGCGGGCGCGCAGGCCCATCATGTGGCGGCACTCCTCCACCGCGTGCCCGAGCTGGACCGCCTCCTCGTTCAGCTCGTAGCGCCCGGCCTCGATGCGCGAGAGGTCGAGGATCTCGTTGATCAGGTTGAGGAGGTGCATCCCGCTGTCGTGGATGTCGGAGGCGTATTCCTTGTACGAGGGGGCGACGTGGGCGCCGAACACCTCGTTCTTCATCACCTCCGAGAAGCCCAGGATCGCGTTGAGCGGCGTGCGCAGCTCGTGGCTCATGGTGGCGAGGAAGCGGGACTTGGCGAGGTTGGCCTCCTCGGCGCGGCGGCGGGCCTCGTCGGAATTGGCCTTGGCCTGCTCGAGTTCGCCGAAGATCGAATCCTTCTCCGCCTGGGATTGCAGTGCCTCCACGGTGGAGGCGTAGACCCGGCGCCCCAGGCCGAGGAAGAACAGCTGCGCGCCCACCACCATGGTGACCAGCATCATCGTGTTCATGTCCTGCGACACGGCGAGCAGCGACAGGGCGGCGATGCAGAGGGGCACCAGGGCGGCCCCGGCGGCGGCCGGCAGGGTCGCGGCGAGCATCGTCGCCATGGCGGCCACGATGACGAGGCCGAACAGCACGAAGGTGCGGGCGCCCGAGGCGCCGACCAGCACCATCATGGCCCAGGCGGTGCTCTGGAGGAATTCCGCGGCCATGAAGGTACGGCGCCAGCTGCGCACCGAGACCGCGGCCGGGTCCTGCGCCAGGAAGCGTCGCGTCAGCAGCTTCGCGACGGCGACGGTCGCCAGCAGGCAGAGGCCCCAGGCCGCCGCGAGGGCCGGCGGGGTCCAGATCGCCGCGATGCCGGCCACCACGAGGCCGAGCAGGGCCAGGGGGATCACCGCCCCCGAGCGGTACTGCGCGTAGACGCGGATCAGCTCGTAGTCGAAGGCGCGTTCGAGCCCGCTCGTCGAGGTGAGCTTCTCCCGGGCCGAGCGCATGTCCCGCGCCACCTCGCGACGGCGCGCGGCCTCCTGGGGAGAGGGACCACGGCCGCGCTGAATCATCTCGGCAGTCAGGTCGGTCATCACCGTCTTGAGGAGTCGGAGGAGGCGTCGCGGTCGGGCACGGGACCGTCGAGCGGCTGGGATACAACCCCTCCGAGCCTGCGCCGGATATGTTAAGAACCGCCTGCCGGAACCGGGAGGATTGTCGCGAATCCGCGCCCCGGCGGCGGCGTATGAACAGGAATTCGTGAGCGATTTCGGCGGGTATCCGGTCCCCGCGCGGGAATGGAATGCAATCGACCAGCGTGTGCTGCCGCACATGGTTACGGACCGGCAACGATTAGCCTCGTTCCAAACTGCGATCGGGAGGCCGGGATGCTGAAACTCACCGTCAACGGGGTCTCCCACGAGGTCGATGCCGACCCCGAGATGCCGCTCCTCTGGGCCCTGCGCGACCACCTCAACCAGACCGGTACGAAGTACGGCTGCGGCATCGCCCAGTGCGGCGCCTGCACGGTCCATCTCGACGGGCAGCCCGTCCGTGCCTGCCAGACCCGCATCGGCGATGTGGGCGCGGCCAAGATCACCACCATCGAGGGCGTGTCCGGCAAGGTCGCCGAGGCGGTCCACACCGCCTGGCGCGGGCTCGACGTGGTCCAGTGCGGCTATTGCCAGTCCGGCCAGATCATGTCGGCGATCGGCCTCCTGTCCGAGAACCCGAAGCCGACCGATGCCGACATCGACGGGGCCATGGACGGCAACGTCTGCCGCTGCGGCACCTACCAGCGCATCCGCGCGGCGATCCATGAGGCGGCGCGCACCCTCGCCTGACCGTCGATCCCGCCTCCCCGGACTTTTCGACCCCTCCCGACACTCGCGTCTGAACTGGAGCCACCCATGCTGAAGGTCCGTCAGGCCGCCCCGCCCGTGCCGTCCCGCCGCGCCTTCCTGGGCGGCGCCACCGTGGCCGCCGGGGCCCTCGTCATCGGCTTCACCCTCGATCCGGCGAAGCTCGCCCAGGCCGCCGCCGGCCCCGACCTCTCGGCCCTGCCGCCGATGCCGAACGCCTTCGTGCGGATCGCCGCCGACGACACCGTGACGGTGGTGATCAAGCACCTCGACATGGGCCAGGGCAACACGACGGGCCTGGCCACCATCCTGGCCGACGAGCTCGATGCGGACTGGGCGACCATCCGCACCACCTTCGCGCCGGCCGATGCCACGCTCTACAACAACTTCGCCTTCGGCCCCGTCCAGGGGACCGGCGGCTCCACCGCCATCGCCAATTCCTGGTTCCAGCTGCGCAAGGCCGGTGCGGCCGCCCGGGCCATGCTGGTGGCGGCGGCGGCGGAGCGCTGGTCGGTTCCGGCCTCCGAGATCACGGTGGAGTCCGGCACGGTGCGCCACGCGGCCTCGAGCCGGCAGGCCCGGTTCGGCGAACTCGCCGAGGCCGCCGCCGCCCAACCGGTGCCGAAGGAGCCGCGCCTCAAGGAGGCCAACCAGTTCACCCTCATCGGGAAGAAGGTCGCCCGCCTCGATTCGGTGGCCAAGACGGACGGCACGGCGATCTACTCCCTCGACATCCGCCGCCCCGGGCAGCTGACGGCGGTGGTCGCCCATTCGCCGCGCTTCGGCGGCACCGTGAAGAGCGTCGACGACGCGGCCGCCCGCGCGGTGGCGGGCGTGGTCGACGTGGTGACGATCCCCACCGGCGTCGCCGTGCTGGCCAGGGACACCTGGTCGGCCATGAAGGGCCGCGACGCGCTCAAGGTCACCTGGGACGACAGCGCGGCCGAGACCCGCTCGTCCGACGCGATCCTGGCCGATTTCCGCAAGCGCCTCGACAGCCCCGGACTCGTCGCCTCGAGGAAGGGCGATGCCGCCGGGGCGATCGCCGGTTCGGCCAAGGTGCTGGAGGCCGAGTTCACCTTCCCCTACCTCGCCCACGCGGCGATGGAGCCCCTGAACGCCACCATCGAGAAGGCCCCGGACGGCACCTACGACGTCTTCGCCGGCTGCCAGCTCCAGACCATCGAGCAGGCCGTGGTGGCCGCCAATCTCGGGGTGACCACCGACAAGGTCCGGCTGCACACGCAGTGGGCCGGCGGCTCCTTCGGCCGGCGCGCCACCCCGAGCGCCGACTACTTCGCCGAGACCGCCTCCATCGTCCGTGCCACCGGGGGCAAGGCGCCCATCCACTTGGTCTGGACCCGTGAGGACGACATGGCGGGCGGCTTCTACCGCCCGATGGTGGTCCACCGCCTGCGCGCCGGCCTCGACGCCAAGGGCGGGATCACGGGCTGGGAGCACCGGACCATCGGCAAGTCGATCATGATCGGCACCGCCTTCGAGACCATGATCGTGAAGGACGGCGTCGACGCGACCACGGTGGAGGGCGCCTCCGACACGCCCTACGCGCTGCCCGCCTACCGCTTCGAGGTTCACAATGCCCGCGAGGGCGTGCCTGTGCTGTGGTGGCGCTCGGTGGGCCACACCCACACCGCCCAGGCGATGGAGGTGTTCATCGACGAGCTCGCCCATGCGGCCGGCGCCGATCCCGTCGCCTATCGCCTCGGGCTGCTCGGCGGCGCCCCGCGCCTCTCCGCGACCCTGAAGCTCGCCGCCGAGAAGGCCGGCTGGGACCCGAAGAAGGTATCCGACAAGAACCGGGGCCTCGGCGTCGCGGCGCACGAATCCTTCGGCTCCTACGTCGCCATGGTGGCCGACGTGACGGCCGAGGACGCCAAGGTGAAGGTGAACCGCATCGTGGCGGCGGTGGATGTCGGCGTCGCGGTCAACCCGGACGTGATCCGCGCCCAGGTCGAGGGCGCCGTGGGCTTCGCCCTGTCCTCGGTCCTGCGCAACAGGATCACGCTCAAGGACGGCGTGGTGCAGGAGAAGAACTTCGATTCCTACGAGCCGACCCGCATGAGCGAGATGCCGGTGGTCGAAGTCCACATCGTGCCCTCCACCGCCGCGCCCACCGGCATCGGCGAGCCGGGCGTGCCCGTGATCGCCCCGGCGATCTCGAACGCGATCTTCGCCGCCACCGGCCAGCGCCTGCGCTCGCTGCCCCTCGACCTCAGCGGCCTCAAGGGCGCCTGAGCCGGGGCGGCGACCGGGGGCGACGACACGGCCCCTCGCCGGCCGTCGGGTCGCTGCCTATCTCGGAGGGCATCATGCGCTCCGCGATCGACACGGCCGAAACTCCCTTCGACGTCACCGTGGCGCGCCTGCGCGCCTGCCGGATCTGCCGGGACGCGCCGCTCTACGGCGCGCCCCTGCCGCAGGAGCCGCGCCCCATCGTCCAGGGCCTGGCCTCGGCCCGGCTCTGCGTGGCGAGCCAGGCACCGGGCAACCGCGCCGACAAGAGCGGCATCCCGTTCATGGACCCCTCCGGCACCCGGCTGCGGGACTGGCTCGGCCTCGACGAGGCGGCGTTCTACGACGCGAGCCGCCTCGCCATCGTGCCGATGGGCGCCTGCTTTCCCGGCTACGACGCCAAGGGGGGCGACAGGCCCCCCCGCCGGGAATGCGCCGAGCGCTGGCGAGCGGAGCTGTTCGCCGGGCTTCCCAACCTCGAACTCATCCTGGTGATCGGCCAATACGCTCAAGGATGGCATCTCGGGCGGTCGAAGGCGGGGCTGACCGACACGGTGCGGCGCTGGCGGGAGATCCTGGCGGCCCCCGGCACGCCGCGGGTACTGCCGCTGCCCCATCCCTCCTGGCGCAACAGCGGCTGGCTCAAGGCCAATCCCTGGTACGAGGCCGAGCTGCTGCCCGTCCTCAAGACGGAGGTGGCGCACGCGATGGCGCCCCGTTGACAGGAGCGGCCCCGCGCGGGATCGCTCGCCCGCGAAACCGGAGAGAGCCATGACCGCCTTGCAGGACCCGCGCGACCGCCTGATCGTCGCCCTCGACGTGGGAACCGTGGATGAAGCCGAGCGGCTGGTCGACCGGATCGGCGATGCGGCGACCTTCTACAAGATCGGCTATCGCCTCGCCTATGCGGGCGGCCTCGCCCTGGTGCCGCGCCTCGCCGCCTCCGGCCGCAAGGTCTTCCTCGACCTCAAGCTGCATGACATCGGCAACACGGTGGAGGAGGGGGTGCGCGCGCTCACCGATCTCGGCGCCACCTTCCTCACGGTCCACGCCTATCCGCAGACCATGAAGGCCGCGATCCGGGGCCGGGGCGCCAACGGCCCGAAGATCCTGGCCGTGACGGTCCTGACCTCCTACGACGATCGCGACGCGGCCGAGGCCGGCTATGCCCTGCCGGTGGCCGAACTGGTCGCCCGCAGGGCCACGCAGGCGGCCGAGGCCGGCATCGACGGCATCGTCTGCAGTGCCGCCGAGGCGCAGGCGGTGCGCGCCCGGATCGGGACGGAGCGGGCCATCGTCACCCCGGGCATCCGGCCGGCCGGTGCGGAGGCCGGCGACCAGAAGCGCGTGATGACGCCCGGCGAGGCCCGCCGGATCGGGATCGACCACGTCGTGGTCGGCCGGCCGATCACCCAGGCGGCGGACCCCCGCGCGGTGGCGCAGGGCATCGTCGCGGAGATGCGATAGGGGCCGCGCCTCTCAGGTCCTGCGGCGCAGGCTTCCGATCAGGAAGGCGATCATCGCGTCGAGGGACGGGGCGCCCGCATCGGGATAGCGGCTGACCAGGGCGGGATGGCAGTAGCGGATGATGGCGGTGTGGATGCACCGCGCCGCGACGTCCGGATCGGCCACCGCGAATTCGCCGGCCTCCGCACCCTCCCGCACGAGGCGGCCGAAGACGGCCCCGATCGCATCGACATGGGCGCGGCAGACGTCCCAGCTCTCGGTGATCGCCGCCTCGACCATCTCGTGCAGGCGGGGATTGGCCTCGCAGCGCTCGACGCAGGCCTGATGCATCACCGTGATCACGTCGGAGATGCGTTCGGCCGCGTTCCGGCCCGGTGCCACGGCGGCCAGGCCGACGCGCTTCTCGGTGTCGTCCATCAGGCGCTTGATCACCGCCTCGTGGATCGCCTTCTTCGATTCGAAGAAGCGGTACACGTTGGCCGGGCTCATCCGGAGCGACTTGGCGATGTCGGCGACGGTGGTCTTCTGGTAGCCGACGAGCCGGAACGCCTCTTCGGCCGTCGCGAGGATACGGCAGCGCGTGGTCGGGGCCGCTTCGTCGGGGATCTCGCGGACGATGGCCGCTGTACGGGTCATGGTGGTAAACTAGGCTGTTGCCACCTCGGCGTCAAAGACGCGCCCCGCCGCACTCACCGTCGTGCGCGGCAGGGCGACGGGCCACGCACGGGCGAACGCGTGCCACCGAGCGGCGTCGCGAAGCGCCCGCACGCTCCCTCGGTCAGGACCCGAACTGGGAGCCCAGCTGCTCGAGATACTCGGCGAGATCGACGCCGCCGATGCGCTTGCCGTAGTCGAAGCGCATGCCCTGGCGGATATCGACGCTGCTGCTCTTGGTCGTCAGCGTGAACGGCTTCACGCAGACCCAGGCGCCATCGCGCCGATGTTCGAAGAAATTCAAGATCTCATGCTTGGCCATGAGGGCCTCCCCGGCTGTCTCTCCAGACAACGGGCCGAGCCGGGAACGGTTGCGCGCCCGGTTCACGAAGTTCAAGCGTGGCCGTTAGACTTGGCGAGTGCCCTCTCGGGCGCCCTCATGGTGCGGCGCAACTGTCCTGCACTTCGGCGGATCGGACGGGCGCCGCGACCATAGCCGCCGGAGGGTCGTCCGCCCTCCGGCGCCGCCGGTTCGATGGGCCCCGATCAGGCGGCGCTCTTCAGCGCACCCGTGTTCTCGTGGAAGTCCGGGCCGTTGATCGTGGCCGTCACGTAGCCGTCGCGGATCAGGTAATCGCCGAACCGCTCGCCGGGCTGCTTGTTCCGGGCATAGGCCGCGAAGAGCGGATCGAGGATCGTCTTGATCTCCGAGGCGGTGACGTCCTCGGCGTAGAGCTTGCCGAGGCGCGAACCGTCGAAGGCTGCCCCGAGATAGAGGTGGTAGCGCTCGGGGCCACGGCCGACGAAGCCGATCTCGGCGATGAAGGGCCGGGCGCAGCCGTTGGGGCAGCCGGTCATCCGGATGGTGATCTCGTCGTCCTGGAGGCCGTGGGAGGCGAGGCTCGCCTCCAGCTCGTCCATCAGGCTCGGCAGGTAGCGCTCGCTCTCGGCGAGCGCCAGGCCGCAGGTCGGCAGGGCGACGCAGGCCATGGAGTTGCGGCGCAGGGCGCTGGCGCCCTTCATCATGCCGTACTGGTCCACCAGCGCCTCGATCTGCGCCCGCTGCTCGGACGGCACGTTGGCGATGATGACGTTCTGGTTCCCGGTCAGGCGGAAGTCGCCCTGGTGAACGTCCGCGATCCGGCGCAGGCCCGTGAGCAGCTGCGGGCCGCCGTCCGGATAGTCCTTGATCCGGCCGGAGGCGACGTAGAGCGTGAGGTGGTGGCGGCCGTCGTCCCCCTCGGTCCAGCCGTAGCGGTCGCCGTTGCCCGTGAAGGTGAAGGGCTTGGGGTCGGCCAGCGGCTTGCCGACGCGCTTCTCGACCTCGGCCCGGAAGGCGGCCAGACCGTAGCGCTCGATGGTGTATTTCAGGCGGGCGTTCTTGCGGACCTTGCGGTTGCCCCAGTCGCGCTGGACCGTCATCACGGCCTCGGCCGCCTTCAGGGCGTCCTCGGGCTTCACGAAGCACATCACGTCCGCGGTGCGCGGGAAGGTGTCGGTCTCGCCGTGGGTCATGCCCATGCCGCCGCCGACCGTGACGTTCCAGCCCGTGACCTTCCCTCGTCTGTCCAGGATCGCGATGAAGCCGAGGTCGTGGGCGAAGATGTCGACCTCGTTCGACGGCGGCACCGCCACCACCGTCTTGAACTTCCGGGGCAGGTAGGTCTTGCCGTAGATCGGCTCGATCTCGGCCGCGTCCTCACCGCCCACCACGCGCTCGCCGTCGAGCCAGATCTCGCGCCAGGCGCTGGTCTTGGGCAGGAGCGAATCCGAGATGTCCTTGGCGAGCTGGTAGGCGGCCTTGTGGGCGCCGGTCTGGGCCGGGTTCGTGGCCGCCATCACGTTGCGGTTGACGTCGCCGCAGGCCGCGATGGTGTCGAGCAGCGTGGCGTCGATGGCCGCCATCGTGCGCTTGAGGTTCGACTTGATCACGCCGTGGTACTGGAAGGTCTGGCGCGTGGTCGCCCGGAGCGCCCCGCCCGCATAGGTCGTGGCGATCTCGTCCAGCGCCAGCCACTGCTTCGGGGTGACGACGCCGCCGGCGATGCGCAGGCGGATCATGAAGCTGTAGGCCTTCTCGAGCTTCTTCTTGGTGCGCTCGGCCCGGATGTCGCGGTCGTCCTGCAGGTACATCCCGTGGAACTTCACGAGCTGCCCGTCATCCTCGGAGATGGCGCCGGTGGCGTGCTTCAGGAGGCCGTCCGCGAGGGTGCCGCGCAGGTAGCCGCTGGCGATCTTGATGTGTTCGTTGGCGGCGAGACCCGCCGCGCGGGCCGCTTCCGCGTCCGAGATCGGGCGGTCGGTGGGCGGGGTCTCGTAGGTGCGGGTGGTGGTCTTGTCGGCCATGGCGGGCATCCGGTCTTCTAATGTCGCGTTCTTTGCGGTCGGTGCGCGTCCCTCCCCCGCAGAGGGGGGAGGGTTCAGGCTCGCGTCAGTACACGTCCTGCTGGTAGCGATGCGCCCGCTCCAGGGCGGCCACCGCCGCCTCGGCCTCGGCCGGGCTCAGGGCCTTCACGTCCTGGAAGGCCTTCACCACGGCGCCCCGCACGTCCTTGGCCATCCGGGTGGCGTCGCCGCAGACGTAGAAGCTCGCGCCGCCGTCGAGCCAGGCGACGACCTCCTTGGCGTGCTGGGCGATCCGGTCCTGCACGTAGATCTTCTCGGGCTGGTCGCGCGAGAAGGCCACGTCGATCTGCGTCAGCGACCCGTCCTCCAGGGCCTCCTGCCATTCGAGCTGGTACAGGAAGTCGTGGGTGAAGTGCCGGTCGCCGAAGAACAGCCAGGAACGGCCCGGGGCCTCGACCGCGCGGCGCTCCTGCACGAAGGCGCGGAACGGGGCGACGCCGGTGCCGGGGCCGACCATGATGATGTCGGTGGCCGGGTCCTGCGGCAGGCGGAAGTGCCGGTTCGGCTTCAGCTTCACCCGCAGCTTGGCGCCGTTCCGGATGCGGTCGGCCACATGGGTCGAGGCGACGCCGCTGCGCGCCCGGCCGTGGGTCTCGTAGCGCACGGCCGCGATCACGAGATGGACCTCGTCGCCCACCTCCTTGCGCGAGGAGGCGATGGAATAGGCCCGCGGCGGCAGCGGCCGGGTGATGGTGTTGAGGTGCTCGGCCGTCAGCGTCGCCGGATAGGCGGTGATGAGGTCGATGAGGTGGCGCCCCTCGATCCAGGCGCGCAGCTCGCCGCCCTCGATGAGCTTCTGCGCCTCGGCATGGCCCGTCGCCTTGACGAAGCGCTCCACCGTGGTGGCCGAGAGGGTGGTGATGTCGCGCTCGGCCAGCAGGGCCTGCCGCAGGGCCGCGTCGCCGGATAGGCCGGTGGCGCCGAGGATCTCGTCGACGAGGGCCGGGTCGTTCTCCGGATAGATCTCCAGGGAATCGCCGGGCTCGTAGGCGGGGGCGCCGTCCTCGAATTCGAGGGCGAGGTGGATCGTCTCCTTGTCGGAGCGCGACGAGTTCAGGTTGACGTGGTCGATGACCTCCACGACCCGGGGCTCGCGGCTCGGCTCGACGTCCTCCTCCTCGTCGCCGGCGGCGCGGGCGGCGAAGTCCACCGCCACGACGTTGTCGGCGCTCGGGGGGGGAGCTAGCGCCTTGAGGGTGTCCTTGATCCAGGCGGCGGCCGGCGTCTCGAAATCGAGGTCGAGGTCGGCGCGCTCATGGGCCCGGGTGCCGCCCAGGGCCTCGAAGCGGGCGTCCAGCGCCTTTCCGATGGCGCAGAACTCCGCGTAGGAGGTGTCGCCCAGCGACAGCACGCCGAAGGACACGCCGTCGAGGCGCGGGGCGCCGTCGCCCATCAGCTCGTTGTAGGCGCGCACGGCCCGGGCCGGCGGCTCGCCCTCGCCCCAGGTGGCTGCGATGGCGACCACGCGCTTCTCGCCTGCGAGGCTGGCGATCTCCAGGTCGGCGAAATCGACGACCTTCGGCTTGAAGCCGTTCTTGCGGGCGAGCTTGGCCATGTCGCCGGCGAGCTTCTCGGAATTGCCCGACTCGCTCGCGAACAGGATGGTCAGGGGCTCGGCGGCCTTGGGCGGAGCGGCCGGCGCCGCGGCGGCCTGCGGGGCGCCGCTCGCGTCGAGGCCGGCGAGGAAGCCCGCGAGCCAGGCGCGCTGGATCGGGGAGGCGGCGCCGAGGACGGCGTCGAGGCTCGCGCGTTCGGTGTCGCCGAAGGGAGCCGTGCGGGGAATGATCGCGTGTCGTGCCATGTGGAAAGCCATGTCGTCCTGAGAAGCCGGCTGTCAACGGGGTTGTCCGTTTTACAGAACGACGTCACGGTAGAAGGAGCTGCCTGCGTGTGCAGTGCAAAAGAGAATTTTATTCCCCGGCCACCACCGACAAGGTCGGGGTGAAGCGTCCGTTGGCGGGCGGGGCCGGAAGGGGCAGGGCCGTGGTGGACTTGACCTTCTCCATCGCGAACCGGGAGGTCACGTTCTTGAGGGGCAGAGTCGCGATGAGGTGCTTATAGAACGTATCGTAGGCGCGCATATCGGCGACGACGACGCGGAGCATGTAATCCACGTCGCCGGCCATGCGATAGAATTCGAGCACCTCCGGCATCGCCGAGACCGTCTCGGCGAAGCGTTCCAGCCACTCGCGCGAGTGATCCGCCGTCTCGATGGAGACGAAGACGGTGAGGCCGAGGCCGAGCTTCACCGGATCGAGCACGGCGACGCGGCGGTCGATGACGCCGTCCGCCTCGAGGCGCTGGATGCGCTTCCAGCACGGCGTCTGCGACAGGCCGACCTTCTCGCCGATGGTGGCGATGGATAGGGTGGCGTCGTGCTGCAGCAGCGACAGGATCTTCAGATCGATCGAATCCAAGCTGGCCTCGCGGGTTCGTGAGCCGGGTGGACGTGCGGGTCAGCACATCGTGACCGCCCGATGAGAAGGAATTTTCTTCACCGGGCAACGGAATGGGGCGCCGCCCGTTGCGAGACGGGTGGGATCGGACTGGGGGTTGCCCGGTATCGATGGCCGCCATGCCTTGACAGCGTTCGTTATAGCGAACATTTCAGGTGCCAGACAAGTCACATCGCCACGCTCGTCACCAAGTCACTCACCCCGTCCACCAAGTGACACGCCCCGTCACGTCCACCACGTCATATCGCGAAGTCGCTCATGAGCTCTCAACTGGAAAACGCGGCGCGGGACCTCGCGTCCGCGATGGCGAGCCTCGACCTGAAGGGCCGGATCGCGCTGATCGAGACGACGGTGCCGGGCCGCCTCGTGTTCACCACCAGCCTCGGCATCGAGGATCAGGCGCTCACGCACGCGCTCGCGATGCACAAGGGTCGGACGGAGATCGTCACCCTCGACACGGGTCGCCTCTATCCGGAGACCTACGACACCTGGACCGAGACCGAATCGGCCTACGGCATCCGGATCCGCGCCTATGCGCCCGAGCGCGAGGCCGAGGAGCGGTTCGTGGCCGAATCCGGCATCAACGGGTTCCGCCACTCGGTGGCCGCCCGCCAGGCCTGCTGCGGCTTCCGCAAGGTCGAGCCCCTCGGCCGTGCGCTGGAGGGCGCCGCCGGATGGCTGACGGGCCTGCGGGCCGGGCAGTCGGCCAATCGTGCCGACACGCCGCTGGCGGAGGCCGACGAGGCGCGCGGCCTGATCAAGATCAACCCGCTGGCCGACTGGTCCCGCGCCGATGTCGAGCGCTTCGTCTCCGACAATTACGTGCCCTACAACGTGTTGCACGACCGCGGCTTCCCCTCGATCGGCTGCGCGCCCTGCACCCGGGCGATCCGGGTCGGGGAGGACGAGCGCGCCGGCCGCTGGTGGTGGGAGCAGGCCTCCAAGAAGGAATGCGGCCTGCACGTCCACGCGCCTGACGAGACCGTCGCGCCCGGCCAGGAAGCGGCCGCCTTCGAAACCACCCCGACCTCGAACGCCCTGGAGATGGCCCGATGAGCGCCGCCCCCCTCACCACGCAAGCGGCGAGCCGGTCCGCCCGGCTCACCCACCTTCAGCGCCTGGAGGCCGAGAGCATCCACATCATGCGGGAGACGGTCGCCGAGACCGAGAACCCGGTGATGCTCTATTCCATCGGCAAGGATTCCTCGGTGCTGCTGCACCTGGCGCTGAAGGCCTTCGCGCCCGGGCGCCTGCCGTTCCCGCTGATGCACATCGACACCACCTGGAAGTTCAGGGAGATGATCGCCTTCCGCGACCAGCGCGCGAAGGAACTCGGCCTCGACCTCATCGTGCACACCAACCAGGACGGTCTCGCCCGCGGCATCGGCCCGGTCAGCCACGGCTCCGAGGTCCACACCGACGTCATGAAGACCCAGGCGCTGCGCCAGGCCCTCGACAAGCACAAGTTCGACGCGGCCTTCGGCGGCGCCCGGCGCGACGAGGAGGCGAGCCGAGCCAAGGAGCGCATCGTCTCGCTGCGCACGGCCCAGCATCGCTGGGACCCGAAGCGCCAGCGCGCCGAGCCCTGGCACCTCTACAACATGAGGAAGAAGCGCGGTGAGTCCCTGCGCGTGTTCCCGCTCTCGAACTGGACCGAGCTCGACGTCTGGCTCTACATCGAGCAGGAGCAGATCCCGATCGTGCCGCTCTACTTCGCCAAGCCGCGTCCGGTGGTGGAGCGCGAGGGCCAGCTCATCATGGTCGACGACGACCGCCTGCCCCTGAACCCGGGCGAGACCCCCCGGGACGTGTCGGTCCGCTTCCGGACGCTGGGCGACTATCCGCTGACCGGCGCCGTCGAGAGCGATGCCGCGACCCTTCCCGAGATCATCGGCGAGACCCTGGCCGCCCGCACCTCGGAGCGGCAGGGGCGGGTCATCGACAAGGACGGCGCGGGCGCCATGGAGCGCAAGAAGCAGGAGGGCTATTTCTAAGATGACGATCCATCAGTCACCCGACGCCTTCGGCTACGATGCCTTCCTGTCGGCCCACCAGAACAAGGAAGTGCTCCGCTTCATCACCTGCGGCTCCGTCGACGACGGCAAGTCGACGCTGATCGGCCGCCTGCTGCACGACACCAAGCAGATCTTCGACGACCAGGTGACGGCGCTGCAGCGCGATTCGCGCAAGCACGGCACGCAGGGCGCCGAGATCGACCTGGCGCTCCTCGTGGACGGCCTTCAGGCCGAGCGCGAGCAGGGCATCACCATCGACGTCGCCTATCGCTTCTTCTCCACGGACAAGCGCTCCTTCATCGTCGCCGACACCCCCGGCCACGAGCAGTACACCCGCAACATGGCCACCGGCGCCTCCACGGCGGACGTGGCGGTGATCCTGGTGGATGCCCGGCAGGGCCTGACCCGGCAGACCCGGCGCCACGCGCTCCTCGTCTCGCTGCTCGGCATCAAGCGCGTGGCCCTCGCGGTGAACAAGATGGATCTCGTCGGCTGGTCGCAGACCCGCTTCGAGGAACTCCTGGCCGCGTTCGAGGACTTCGCCGCGCCCCTCGGCTTCACCGAGATCCGGGCGATTCCGCTCTCCGCCAAGAACGGCGACAACGTCGTGCTGCCGGGCACCGCCGCCCCCTGGTACACCGGCACGCCGCTGCTTCAGTATCTCGAGGCGGTCCCGGTCCGCGTCGA
This sequence comes from Methylobacterium sp. FW306-05-D, assembly GCF_058782155.1. Lineage (NCBI taxonomy): Bacteria > Pseudomonadati > Pseudomonadota > Alphaproteobacteria > Hyphomicrobiales > Methylobacteriaceae > Methylobacterium > Methylobacterium sp. FW306-05-D. The sequence continues at coordinate 43,850 of NZ_JBYSXL010000013.1, read as the reverse complement.
GGAGCAGGCCGCCCCGTTCCGCATGGCGGTGCAGTGGGTCAACCGGCCGAACTCGGATTTCCGGGGCTTCTCCGGCCTCATCGCCAGCGGCCGCGTCGCGCCCGGTGACGCCGTGATCGTCGAGCCCTCGGGCCGGACCTCGACCATCGCCCGGATCTTCACCGCCGACGGCGACCTCGCCCATGCGGTGGAGGGCCAGTCGGTGACCCTGGTGCTGGCCGACGAGATCGACGCCTCGCGGGGCTCGGTGATCGTCACGGCGGACGCCCCGATGCGGGTGACCGACAGCCTCGACGCCCGCCTGTTCTGGGCGGCCGAGACCGAATTGCTGCCGGGCGCCACGCTGCTCGCCAAGATCGGGACCGTGACGGTGAACGCGGTCGTGTCCACGATCCGGACCCGGATCGATCCCGAGACCGGCAACCCCGAGCCGGCCGCGCGCCTCACCGCCAACGACATCGCCGACGTCACCCTGACCCTCGACCGGGCCGTGGCGGTGGATGCCTATACGGCCAACCGCGACACCGGCGGCTTCATCCTGATCGACCGCGAGACCACCGACACGGCGGCCCTCGGCCTGATCCAGGCCGATTCCGCGGCGACCACCGTCAAGGACGAGCCCGCGGAGGTGCGCGAAAAGCGCTCCGGCGGCGGCTTCCTGTCGAAGCTGCGCTGGGTCTTCGGCGGAATCTGACGGGGCCGCCCCGCACGGGCCTCGGCATTCCGAGGCTGTCCTGACGCGACGCCGTCCCGCCGCCGCGGCTCCCACCGGAGTCGCGGCGGTTCGCGTTCACGGCATGCCCGCGCCGGGTTGCAGGGGGATCGATGCAGCAACAGCAGGTCTCCCTTGCCCGTGCGCGACGGCGCGACTAGGGTCCGCGCCGCTCGATCCGACCTTCGAAAATAAACGGGAGTGACCACCCATGGGCTTTCTGGCCGACGCCTTGTCCCGCGTGAAGCCGTCCGCGACCATCGCGATGACGCAGAAGGCGCGCGAGCTGAAAGCGCAGGGCATGGACGTGATCAGCCTCTCCGTGGGAGAGCCGGATTTCGACACCCCCCAGCACATCAAGGATGCGGCCGTCGAGGCGATCCGGCGCGGCGAGACCAAGTATCCGCCCGTCTCCGGCATCGTGCCGCTGCGCGAGGCCATCGCCAAGAAGTTCAAGCGCGAGAACGGCCTCGACTACAAGCCGTCCCAGACCATCGTCGGCACCGGCGGCAAGCACGTCATCTACAACGCGCTCCTCGCCACCCTGAATCCCGGCGACGAGGTGGTGATCCCGCGGCCCTACTGGGTGTCCTACCCCGAGATGGTGGTGCTCTGCGGCGGCACCCCGGTCTTCGCCGAGACCGACATGGCGCATGACTTCAAGCTTCAGCCCGAGGAACTGGAGCGGGTGATCACCCCGAAGACCAAGTGGATCATCCTCAACTCGCCCTCGAACCCCTCGGGGGCGGCCTATGCCCGCGACGAGCTGAAGAAGATCACCGACGTGCTGATGCGCCATCCGCAGGTCTGGGTGCTCACCGACGACATGTACGAGCACCTGACCTACGGCGACTTCGAATTCGTGACGCCGGCCCAGATCGAGCCCGGCCTCTACGAGCGCACGTTGACGATGAACGGCGTCTCCAAGGCCTACGCCATGACCGGCTGGCGCATCGGCTACGCCGCCGGCCCCGAGCCCCTGATCAAGGCGATGGATTTCGTCCAGGGCCAGCAGACCTCCGGCGCCTCGACGATCTCGCAATGGGCGGCGGTGGCGGCCCTCGAGGGCACGCAGGCGCACCTCGCCGAGTTCCGCAAGGCCTTCCACACCCGGCGCGACCTCGTCGTGTCGATGCTGAACCAGACCCAGGGCCTGAAGTGCCCGACGCCCGAGGGCGCCTTCTACGTCTATCCGTCCTGCGCGGAGACCATCGGGCGCAGGACGCCGGCCGGCAAGACCATCGAGACCGACGAGGATTTCGTGGTCGAGCTGCTCCAGGCCGAGGGCGTCGCGGCCGTCCACGGCTCGGCCTTCGGCCTCGGCCCCAACCTGCGCATCTCCTACGCCACCTCCAACGCCGCCCTCGAAGAGGCCTGCACCCGGATCCAGCGCTTCTGCGGCTCGTTGCGCTGACACCGCCCCGGGGCGCAGCCCGCCGTCCGGGTCCGCTCCCCGGTTCGGGTCTGACCTTTGCATCCAGGAGAGACCGCGTCCCGGCCGAGAGCCGGGGCGCGGTCGCTCGCGATTCGGAGGGGGCCTGCTCATGACGACGATCGCCATCCTGGCCGCCGGCGCGATGGGGAGTGCGCTCGCCGCGCGCCTCACCGGGAACGGCGCCGACGTCCTGACCGTCCTCGACGGCCGCAGCGCGGCGACCCGGACCCGGGCCCTCGCCGCCGGCATGACCGAGACCGACTTGCCCGGCCTGATGCGCGCCGACCTCCTGCTCTCCATCGTCCCGCCGGCCGATGCCCAGACGCTTGCGGTCTCCCTGGCACCGATCCTCTCGGCGGCGGCCCGCAAGCCCGTCTACGTCGATTGCAACGCGGTGAACGTCGAGACCGTCCGGCGGATCGCCGGGATCGTCGCAGCCACCGGGACGGCTTTCCTCGATGCTGCGATCATCGGCCTGCCGCCCAAGCCCGGCACCCCCGGTCCGCGCCTCCACGTGTCGGGCGATGCCGCCGAATCCGCGCGACCTCTACGCGACCTCGGTGTCGACCTCAGGATGCATTCCGGTGGTATCGGCGCGGCCTCCGGGCTGAAGATGGCCTATGCGGGCATCAACAAGGGCCTCACGGCCCTGGCCGCCCTCATGGTGCTGGGGGCCGAACGGGCGGGGGCCGGCGAGGCCCTGCGGGCGGAACTCGCCGAAACCGAGCCGGCTCTCCTCGCGCGCTTCGCCCGCGGCCTGCCCGACATGCTGCCCAAAGCGCAGCGCTGGGTCGCCGAGATGCACGAGATCGCCGCGTTCCTCGGGGACGATCCCGCCGGGCGCCAAGTCTTCGCCGGCGCGGCCGACCTCTATGCGCGCCTGTCCGGGCCGGACGAGGCGGGCGACGGTGCCCGCCTGCTGGCCTTCGCGGCCGCGTGCGGATCGTCGCAGCCGTCATGACGCGGGCGATGCCGGTTGCCGGCTCAGCCTTCGCCGCCTACATCGGCGGTCCCTGCTGCCGAGGCGCCCGATGGTTTCGCGAACCCTCTCGGGCTTTGCATGGCGGCGGGGTCTGTCGTGACGGGACCGCGCGGACCAGTTCTCTGCGGGGTTTCTGTGAGGCCTAGTGGGCCGGGTGGCGACAGGCGTGTCAGGGACGCGGGGAACAGGAACCGCTGCCTTGGCGCATGGCCCACCTCATCGGCTTCGTCCCATCGTGGGACGCAGGCCGCCATCACGCCGATCGCCGTCGTTAAGGATCCTGGGCAAGTGTGGGTGTCGGCCGGGGAACCGGTCGTGTGCCACCGCGTAGTTTCGGGCCTGACCACTATGAGACGCCTCCTGACGGGTGGCATCAAGGCGATCCTCGCGGTCGCTGCGCTCTCCACCGCCGCTCACTGGACCTTGCGCCTGCAGCGCGAACCGACCTCTTCGCTCCGCGCCCAGGCGGACCTTGCGGACCCCGTCACCACCGGATCGATCACCCCACGGCGCACCGAACCCGCGGCGGTCTCCGAGCCGGTCCCGGACTTCGCCAAGACCTTGGACCAGCGCCATCTTTCGGAACTCTTCGCCGGCGCGTCGCCGGAGAAGGCGAAGGTGCAGAAGGCGGTCGCCAAGCGCTAGGATACGGTGCCTGGACCATCGCGAAGAAGCGTGCCGGCTCGTTCGCACGCCCGGACCCCGGGCGTGCGCGGATTGGCGGTGGGCCTTTGGACCGATCAGGCTGCCGCGCGGCTGCCGTGCTTACCTTGCTGGATCTCCTCGATGATCTTGGCGCAGAACGCGTCGAGATCGCCGGGGTTTCGACTCGTGATGAGCCCCCGGTCTGTGACGACCGCCTCGTCCTTCCACTCCGCACCCGCATTCACGACGTCCGTCCGGATCGACGCGAACGAGGTCATCCGGCGCCCCTTCGCGGCCCCGACCTCGATCAGGAGCCACGGCGCGTGGCAGATGGCGGCCACCACCTTGCCGGATTCCAGGAAGCTGCGGATCACCTCGAGGGCCTTCGGCTCCAGGCGCAGCTTGTCCGGATTGATCTGACCGCCCGGGAGGACGAGGGCGTCGTAGTCCTCGGGTGAGATCGACTCGAGGTCCTTGTCGACGGCAACGTTCTTGCCCCAGTCGGTCTTGTCCCAGCCGCGAATGGATTCCTTGGCCGCGCGTGATTGCGGCGCGGCGACGTGGACGGTCGCTCCGGCTTCCTTGAGCTTGCTCTGCGGAACGGTGAGTTCGGTCTCCTCGAAGCCATCGGTGGCGACGATCAAGACCTTGGTCTGTCCGATGTCAGACATGGGAATTCTCCGGAACTGCTGAGGGTACGGCACTGAACAAGTCCTGCCGGACGCAGGTTCCCCGCGGGCCCGGCGGGGGCGGGAACCCGGCCGCGTCCGCCCGTGTTGGTCCGCACATCCCTCAGACAGACAGGAGGCTTCGCATGGCCAACCACGAGATGGCCAATCCCGGCCTGCCGATCCCCGAGCCGCTGCCGGGTGGAATTCCCGGTGATTTGCCAGCACCGCCCCCGCCCGACGAGCAGCCCGATATCGGGCCGACGGGGCCGCGCACGCCCTATCCGGTCAACGATCCGGGCATCGACGAGCCGGCCGGCCCCGGGTCCGAACCGGATTACCTGCCGGGCGGTCCGACCGATCCCGGCGTTCGGATGTAGCGCGGATCAGTGATCGCCGTGCGAGGCGCGCACGTCGCGCGGTGCACTCAGAATTTCGGAGAGGCTCGTCGCCACGTGACGGGCCTCTTCGTCCGTCAGGCGGAGCTGGAACGGGGGCAGGGCACCCGCCTGCAGCGCCACCACGGCCTGGCCCTTCTCGTCGGTGCCGACTTCGATCGCGGAGGACGTCACGTCCAGCATCGCGATCTCCTCGTCGCTCATCTCTTCCGACAGGTCGCTATCGTCTGGCTCGTCGATGGCGGTGAGAAGGTGTCCCACCGCGCGCACGAGGGCGCGCGCCGCGCGTGCATCCATCACCACCGCTGTGGCCTGATCGTCCTTCTGAAAGGAAAGCTGAATGTTCGCCCCTTCGAGGGAAACCGAGATGCCCGCCATGGATCGCCTAACCGCTTGCTCAGGAACTCTTATATGCGGTCGCCCTCGCGAATGACACCGGGTCTGCCGTCGCGGGCGGGCTAAGCCGCCGTTGTTTCGGTGGGGTAGCACGCCTTGTTGCGGCCGCATGATGCGACTACATGAGTGATAGCGGGTATCGGTGAGCTGGGATCTTGTACCGCAAGCGTCTCACGTCCTGCTGATTCCGTCAGGCCTACCGAAGAGGATCCGCCGCTTGCGTCGAGTAGACGCATGCTGTTGATCGACGAACGATACGAGGATCTATTTCGTGAATACCGGCACTGTAAAGTGGTTCAACGAGACCAAGGGCTACGGCTTCATTCAGCCTGACGACGGCGGCAAGGATGTGTTCGTTCACATCTCCGCGGTCGAGCGCGCTGGCATGCGCAACCTCATTGAAGGTCAGAAGATCTCCTACGAGATTCAGACCGACAAGCGCAGCGGCAAGGACTCGGCTGGTAACCTCCAGGCGGCCTGACGCTCTCGGCGCCAGCCCTCGGGCTGGCGTCACCTCGAATGGCTTCGATGAAGCCTCCGCCGCCGGCGACCGACACCCTTCTGGGGAGATGGGGTCGAAGCTCCGGCAAGTCCCGCAACTCCCAACGACGCCGACGGCTCGTCGAGCCCGACCCGTCCGAGACATTGCACGCAAAATCTGCACGTTTTGAAAGCACACAAGAAAAATATGTTGTTTGAATATACCCGACGCCGCGGCGTCCGTTCGCCCGTCACCGATGCGGCGACCTTCAAGGTGGGTCACCTGAAGCAGACGATGGCTCACGAAGCCGAGACCGTCGACCTCAGCCACCTCATCGATACCTCCTACAACTACCATTCGCCGCGCGAACTGCGCTGGCATCTGGCCGAGCGGTTCGGCATGGCCCCAGAGGCGATCGCCCTGCGCGAGCATCACTGATCCGACGCCGCCCTGATTCTGTCGGGGCGGATCGCATCTCATCATCGAACCGATATCAAGGTCGAGCCCGGCGCCCAGGTGTCGGGCTTTCCTGTCTCCGGAAACCTCGCGGCGGCAGCCTAAGGCGGGCTCAGCGCGGCGCCAGCGCTGCGACGACATCGTCACGCAGGCCCTTGGAGACCGCGACGAGCTCCCCATGGACCGGGTCCGGGCGATTGTAGGTCGTGGGACGTCCCAGCAGGTCGCTGACCGTGCCGCCCGCTTCGCGGAGGATCAGGTCGGCGCCGGCCAGGTCCCAGTCCCGGGCATGGGGCGAGACCAATCCGATATCGATGGAGCCCTCGGCGACCCGCGCGACCCGCAGGGCCAAGGACGGCACCCGCTCGACTGTAACGAGATCGACCGGCTGCCCGTGCGCGCCGGCGCCTCGGGCAAGGCGGTCCATCATCGGCTTCGGGCCGGTGACCCGCGCCCCTTCGACGGCTCCCTGGCCGGAGACGGCGATGGCCTGCCCGTTGCGGGTGGCGCCTGCGCCGGCAATCGCCTCATAGAACGTGTCGGTCACGGGTGCGTGGACGAAGCCGAGGATCGGCTGCCCCGCCGAGAGGAGGGCCACGGCGATCGACCAGTCGGGATGCCCCGACATGAAGGCGCGCGTTCCATCGATGGGATCGACGATCCAGACCAGGCCTGCATCGAGGCGCACCGGATTGTCGCTGGTCTCCTCCGAGAGCCAGGCGGCCCGCGGCAGCATCGCGCTGAGGCGGACCTTCAGGAAGGTGTCCACCGCGACGTCGGCCTCGGTCACCGGAGACCCGCCGGCCTTCGACCACACCCGCGCGCCCGTCTGTCCCCCCGCCCTGTAGAACGGCAGGGCGAGGGCGGCCGCTTCACGGATCGTCTCGCGCAGGGCGGGAACGAGGGCGTGCGCGGCTTCCGGGGCGATCGGGTCGGACATGCGTCTCCATACGGGTCTGGAGGTCTGGCTGGGCGCTTGTTGAAGAGCCCGTCGCCCCGGCATGAGTGCCTGGAGGGCGGCGCGACCTTCGTTGTACGGTGCCGGGTGGGTTGTCACAAGCAGAGTGACGCAGATGTCGATACGGGCAAATCTCGTGGAATGAAGCAAGGAAGCGTTGAGCATTCCATCTGCTTCAGGCTTGTCCATACTCGCTTAACGCTCACTCTTAAGCTGGTCTGAGGAGGTTAGACGCAAATCTGCTTGTCATAGACGGGTGGCCCATAGAGGTTGCCGGCGCCAACAGGGTGTACGAGCCATGAACACTTTCGCGAACATGAACGACATGTCGGCGGATGCCTCCTTCGTCGGCACTGTCCCGACTCTCGCGGTGTCCCGTCTTCCGGTGATCGACCGCCAGGGGCCTGCCCGGCCGGCCGGCGTGGCTCTCGCCTTCGCCGAAGATGATTCGGATGCCTGCGGCGAAGACCGCTTCGATCTCCTGCTCGTCGATGCCGCCGGTCGGGTCATCACCCGCCTCGGACCGTTCTGCGAGGACGAGGTGGTGGCGCATTGGCGCGACGTCTCCGCGAAGTCTGGCCTGCCGCGGATGATCGTCAAGGAGGATGGCGAACTCGCCGGCGTCTCGAACCAGCTCGGGCCGGTGGCTCTGGGCCGGACCCGGACCCGCCGCCGTCACGGCCTCCTCAACGGCCGGCGCCCGCGCTTCCTCGTTCGCCGCAAGACGGGCGCCCTGCCGGTGCGCCCGCTGATCCATCGCGGGGAGAGCGAGATCATCTCCGGCGCCCGCTGCTGAGCCGAGCCACGAGACCTAGAGGATCTGCTTCACGGCGGCATCCGCTGCCAGGCCGAGGAACAGGATCAGGCCCGCTTCCCGGTTGGAGCGGAAGAGATGGAGGGCACCGCGTCCGTCGCGCGTGTCGAGGTGCAGCACCTGCCGCCCGAGATGGGCCGCGAACAGAGCGACGCCCAGAAGGCCCACGGGGCCGGCGCCTGCCAGGAGAGCGGCCAGCGCGATGAAGGCGGTGCTGGTGCCGTAGCACAGTCCGATCGCCCCCCGCATCCGGCGGCCGAAGAAGCGGGCCGAGGAACGGATGCCGGCGATCTCGTCGTCCTCGATGTCCTGCACGGCGTAGATCGTGTCGTAGCCGATCACCCAGGCGATGGTGCCTGCGTAGAGCAGCAGGGCGGGCGCATCGAGGTGCGCGAAGACCGCGACCCATCCCATCAGCGCGCCCCACGCGAAAGCGAGGCCGAGGACCGCCTGCGGCACCGGCATGACGCGCTTCATGAAGGGATAGATCGCCACCGGCACGAGAGAGGCCATGCCGACCGCGATGGCGGTGCCGTTGAACTGCAGCAGCACCGCGAGACCGACCAGGGCCTGCGCCACCAGGAAGAGGGCCGCGTGGCGCGCACGGATCTGCCCGGAGGGCAAAGGTCGCGAGCGGGTGCGCTCCACCTGTGCGTCGAGGTCGCGGTCGGCGATGTCGTTGTAGGTCGAGCCCGCACCACGCATGGCGACGGCGCCGACGAAGAACAGGACCAGATGGGCTGGGTCGGGGAAGGCGGCACCGGACCGGATGGCCGCGAGGGAGGCCGACCACCAGCACGGGAGCAGCAGGAGCCACCAGCCGATCGGGCGGTCGATGCGGGCGAGGCGCAGGTAGGGCCGCGCCCAGCGCGGCGCGATCCGGTCGACCCAATGTCCGGCCACCGCATCGGCGACGCGGCGGTCCGCGTTCGGGGGACTCACGCCGTCCATGGACGGGTGGGCGCGATGGACCGACTCGTCCGGGCGAGCATCAGCACAGGATCAGAGAGCACCCTGCGGCATCTTCAGGCTGCCGGTGAGGCCGGGGCCGCCGAGCAGGCCACCGCCGCCACCGTTCTGGGCCTGGGCGCGAGCCTGCGCTTCCATCTTCGAGGCCTGGGCGGCGACGCCGCAGACCTTGGTCTTGATGCCCGACACCTTGACGTGATCGGCCTTGAAGCCTTCCGCGAAGGAATCCGGAATCGAGCACCACTCCTTGTTCGCGGTGATCCACTTGAGGCCGGCAGTGCCGTTGGCTTGGAGCTTGCCGAACAGCGCGCAGGCCTCGGCCGGCGTCATCTTCTTCTTCGAGTTCGACGCGGCGTTGGCCTTGCCGATCAGATCCTTGCGGGCCTGGAGCGTCTGCTGAATCTCGCCGCACTCGGCGCCCTGGGCGAAGGCTGGGCTGCCGGAGAGCGCGGCGCCGGCGATGGCGGCGGCCAGCACCGCGATGGTCTTGAACGACATGCCTCGAGATCCTTTCTCCCTCCATTCTCGATCCGATGGGGGTGGCCCCTCGATCGGATGCGGAATGGCCTGATTCGTGCCCGGATGCGGCCGTTATCCGGCGCACGCTGGTCTTGGCTTCATTTCGGCATAGGAATGTGGCGTCTTTCGAGCCGCAAACGCCGGGCGGCATTCCGACGTGGATTTCCGGCGCAATGTCGGTACCTGTTGCGGCTTTGCATCAGACGACCCGCTTCGAGCCCACGGCGTTGACAGCCGGGATACCCCACGCGACGACGCGGACCATGGCCGCTTACGACTTCACCGCCCCCCGTCTCTTCGTCGAGGCCGATCTCGCGGCTGGCGCCACGCTGCCCCTAGACCGGGCGCAGGCGAACTATCTCCTCAATGTCCTGCGGCGGGGGCCTGCCGATCCGGTCCTCCTGTTCAACGGACGGGACGGTGAGTGGCGGGCCGAGATCGCCCCGACCGGGCGCAAGAGTGCCGACCTGATCGTGCGGGAGCGCACACGCCGGCAGCCCGTGCGCGCCGATCTCCACTACCTGTTCGCTCCGCTGAAGACGGCGCGCCTGGATTATGTGGCGCAGAAGGCCGTGGAGATGGGGGCCGGCACCCTTTGGCCGGTCCTGACCCGCTACACCCAGAGCGAGCGTTTGAACCTCGACCGTCTGCAGGCCAACGCCATTGAGGCGGCGGAGCAATGCGGCATCCTCGATCTTCCGGAAATTCGGGACACCGCGAAGCTCCCGGCTGCGCTTGCCGAGCTCAACCCCTTGAGGCTGCTGGTTTTCTGCGATGAGGATGCGCCGGTTTCCGATCCCGTTCTCGCCCTGCGGCAGGCGGCGGACCCAGCGGCCCCGCCGCCGCTCGCGGTGCTGGTCGGGCCGGAAGGCGGGTTCGCTCCGGAGGAACGCGCGCTGATCCTGGAGCGCCCGAACACTGTGGCGCTCTCCCTCGGGCCGCGCATCCTGCGCGCCGATACGGCGGCCGTGACGGTCCTGGCCCTGGTTCAGGCCGTGCTCGGCGACGCCCGCTGAGGTCGTCCAAGCCCGCGTTGTTCGCGCGGGTCCGCTGGCCTATGAGGCGCGTTGACCCGATTGAAGGGGCCACGCCGCTGCGGTCCGGTGCGCCTCTCCCCTGAAAGACCTTCCTGAAGAGGCAGCGCATGGCGCGCGACACGTCCGACACGACGCCCCTGACCACGCGGGACGAACTCATCGCCTGGTTCGCGGAGGGCGAGAAGCCGCGTGCGCGCTTCGCCATCGGCACCGAGCACGAGAAGGTACCTTTCTACCGCGCCGGCAATCGTCCGGTCCCCTATGCGGGTGAGAAGGGCATCCGGGCACTCCTCGAGGGGCTCGGGCGCGAGACCGGCTGGGAGGCGATCGAGGATGCCGGCCACCTGATCGGTCTCGCCGGTGCCGAGGGCGGCGCCATCTCCCTGGAGCCCGGCGGACAGTTCGAGCTCTCTGGCGCGCCGCTCGCCGACGTGCACGCGACCGCGGCCGAGCTGCGCGCGCATCTCGACGCGACGGCCCGGGTCGCGGACGGCCTGGGCATCGGTTTCCTCGATCTGGGCATGAGCCCGAAATGGACACGGGAGGAGACCCCCGTGATGCCGAAGAGCCGCTACAAGATCATGGCGGGCTATATGCCCAAGGTCGGCAGCCTCGGCCTCGACATGATGCTGCGCACCGCCACCGTCCAGGTGAACCTCGATTTCGCTTCCGAGGCCGACATGGTCGCCAAGATGCGCGTCGCCCTGGCGCTGCAGCCGGTGGCCACCGCGCTCTTCGCCAACTCGCCCTTCACCGACGGGCGCCCCAACGGCTTCCTCTCCCGCCGGTCCGAGATCTGGCGCGACACCGACGGCGACCGTACCGGCATGCTGCCGCGCGCTTTCGAGGACGGCTTCGGCTACGAGTCCTACGTGGACTGGCTGCTCGACATGCCGATGTACTTCGTCAAGCGGGGCGAGACCTACCACGACGTCTCCGGGGCCTCCTTCCGCGACCTGATGGCCGGCCGCCTCGCCGCGCTGCCGGGCGAACGCGCCACGGTGTCGGATTGGGCCAATCACGCCTCGACCGCCTTCCCCGAGGTTCGGCTCAAACGCTTCATCGAGATGCGCGGCTCCGATGTGGGCGGTCCGGCGATGATTGCCGCGCAGGCCGCCTTCTGGGTCGGCCTCCTCTACGACGAGGCCGCGCAGGCCGCGGCCTGGGACATCGCCAAGGGCTGGAACGCCTGCGAGCGCGAAGGCCTGCGGGCCACCGTGCCCCGCCTCGGTCTCGCGGCCCGCATCGCCGGGCGTCCCCTCGGGGCGGTGGCGGCGGAGGCGCTGACGATCGCCCGTGCCGGACTCGCCGCCCGGGCGCGGCGGGACGGGCAGGGCCGGGACGAGACCCACTTCCTGCAACCGCTCGAGGCCATCGTGGCGGCCGGGCGCTCCCTCGCCGAGGAGCGCCTCGCCGATTACGAGGGGCGCTGGCAGCGCTCGGTGGAGCCCGCCTTCTTGGAATGCGTCTTCTGAAGCGGTCGGGTCGTCGAAACCGGGGATATCACGTCCGGCACACCCGAATGTGCTTGAAGGCACGCGCAGGCGGAGCTTGACTGTGGCGATTCTGGAACGGATCGCCAACTTCACCGTTTCCAGCGATATTCGAACCTGTGACGGAGAACCCTCGCATGTCGCGCATCTTGTCTCTCGCCCTCGCGGGCGCCACCGCCATCGGCCTCTCGGCCGGTTCCTTCACCACCGCTCAGGCCGCACCGATGCCCGCTCTGAGCGCGGCCCAGGTCGGCGGCGGCGCGACGGTCGAGACCGTCCGCTACCGCGGCGGCTACGGCCGCGGCTATTACGGTGGTTACCGTCGCGGCCCCGGCGTCGGCGGCGCCCTAGCGGCCGGTGCGGCTCTCGGCATCATCGGCGGCGCCATCGCGGCCAGCCAGGCGCCCCGGTACGGCTACTACGATCGCGGCTATGTCGGGACCGGTTACGGCTATGGCTACGGTGCGCCCACCTATGGCTACTACGCCGCCCCGTCCTACGATTATGGCTACGGCTACCCCGCCTACGGCTACGGCTACTGATTCGACGGTCCCGGGGGGCCATGGGCCCCCCGAGCCGGGCCTTGAGATCCCGTCGGAGGTTGAATCCTCCGGCGGGATTTTCCGCGTCGGTATGGTAGGGCGTCGTCGGTGGAGGAGACCCGGGACGCGATATCGATGGCCGATGGGAACAGCGAGGCGATCTATCTCGACCTGACCGGTTTGAAATGCCCCTTACCGGTTCTGCGGACCCGCAAGGCGCTGCGGCAACTTACGCCCGGCACCCTCTTGGTGGTCACCTGCACCGATCCAATGGCGGTGATCGACATTCCGCACCTGGTGCGGGAGGAGGGCGACACCCTCGTCCGGCAGGAACGGGATGCGAGTGTCCTGACCTTCGCGATCCGTCGAAACCTCACAATCCCCGGGACCGTTGCCGAAAACACGCGCTCCACGCCTCATTGATGCGCCAACGCCCTGTTAGTCCGCGCCATCCGGTCGCCACGGCTGCGGCGGCCCGACGGGGGAGAGCAGAATGGCGCCGATTATTCGCGGCACCCGGATCGTGCATGACGGCTGGAGCCGGTTTCTCGTCGCCGAAGTGACGATGCCCGACGGCACACGCCTGGCGCGCGAGATCGAGGATCATGGACGGGCTGCCGCGGTTCTACCCTATGATCCGACGCGGCGGGTCGCGCTTCTGGTCGAGCAGTTCCGGACTCCGGCTTTCTATGCGGCGGGAGCCACTTCCGTGCTGGAGGTGCCTGCCGGCCTGCTCGACGAATCGGAGCCGGAGGAGGGCGCACGGCGCGAGGCCTACGAGGAAACCGGGGTTCGTCTCGGCGTCCTGGAATCCGTTGCCTGCGGCTGGAGCATGCCGGGAATCTCGACCGAGCAGATCGATCTGTTCCTGGCGGCCTACGAGGCGCCCGACCGGGTCGGACCCGGTGGCGGCCTGCTCGGCGAACACGAGGACATCACCGTGCGAGAGATGCCCCTCGGCGAACTCGCGGCCATGACCGATCGCGGCGAAGTCACCGACATCAAGACGCTGGCGCTGATCCTGACCCTCCGAGTGCGGCACCCGCACCTGTTCGCGGCGGCCTGATCCTGCCGACGCCTCAGGGCGTGTCGGGCGCGCGGCGTCCGTCGGGTCTAGTCCGCGCGGCCTGGGGGCGCCGCTTGGGCTTGCGGAACAGAACGCGGCGCAGGATGATTCCGATCAGGCCCCAGGACCGCACGAAGTAGCGGCCGAAGAGCCGGTGCGGGGCATGCCAGAACCGGAAGAACCATTCGAGACCGACGCGCTGCATCAGAGCCGGCGCGCGGGGCACCAGCCCCGCCGCGACGTTGAGGGCCTCGCCCACGGCGAGCACGACCGGAGTCCCGAGCTTGGTGCCCTGGCGGTCAACCCAGATTTCCGAGCGGGGCGCGCCGACTCCGAAGACGAGGAGCGTCGTGCAGTGGGCCCGCACCGCGGCGCAGAGCTGCGCTCCATAGGCTTCATCGTTCTCGAAGCCGAAGGGTGGGACGACGAAGGTGATCGAGGCACGCGCGGCGCCCTCCGATACCAAGCGCTCGGTGAGCCGCAGTCCAACGGCCTCGGACGAGCAGACGAGGAAGATCTGCCGTCCGGCGGGCCAGGGCGCGGCGAAGGCCGCCGCCACGAGGTCGTGACCGGTGACCCGCCGTGCCGACCGGGCCCCGCAGAGCCGTGCCAGCCAGACGAGGGGCGTGCCATCCAGCGTATGGGCGACCGCGCCGTCGTAAGCCTTTCGGAAGGCCGCGTTCTCCGACAGCGTGACGACGTGGTCCAGATTTGCGGTGACGATCATGCGCGGTCGCGTCGCCGGTCGGCGCGCGGCGGTCGCGAGGATGTCGGCGGCCGAACCGGGCGTGAACGTGATGTCGAACAAGCGGACGCTCATGTCATCGCCTTTGAAACTCGTCCCGTGCCGACGAACGGAATGCGCGACGGGACCTCGGGGCTCGCCCGTCCCGGGTTAGGAGAGGCCGGCTCGGGCGGGGTGTGAAAGGATCGGTCTGGGGAACGGTGAACGGGAGACCTGTCAGGCATCGACCGCTCGAAAGCTGCGAGCCCCCGTCGGCGCACTCGGCCTGGGGGGCCGGGCGATGCGCCGGTCCCGGCGGGTTCCGAGCCAGAGTGCGGCGCCGGCACCGAGGCCGAGGCCGAGCAGCAGGGCAAGGGGCAGGACCAGCTTGGGAGAGGGCGGCCATGTCCGGAGGCGCGGGGGCGTCGCGGTGGAAATGACCCGCACGTTCGAGCTGTTCAGACGCTCCTGCTCGCTGGTTTCGCGCGAGCGGCGGAGGAAGGCCTCGTAAATCGAGCGTCGGGCCTCCAGCTCGCGCTCGAATTCGCGCAGACCGACATTCGCGCGATCGTTGCCTGCCGTCTCGATCTTGGCGCGATCCAGGCTGCGCCGCACCGCCGCTTCGCTGGCGACGGCGCGGTCGTAGTCCTTCTGCGACGTGTCGATGATGCGCTCTTTCTCGCGCTGGATCAGGCGCTGGAGATCCCGCTGCTGCGCATACTGGTCGGCCATCGCGGGGTGGCGGTCGCCGAGGCGGGCTGCCAGTTCCGCGGTGTTGCGCGACAGCGTCGCGTATTGCTGCCGGAGGTTCTGCATCTCGAGGGATTGCAGCATCTCCGGCAGGGCGGTCCCGGCCTCGCCGGTACGCATGTGACGCGCCTGATCGAGCCGCGCCTTCGCGTCCGCCGTCCTCAGGGTGGCGGTGACGAGTTGCTGGTTCAGGTCGCTGAGCTGCTGGTCGCTGAGCAGGCGGCCGCTCGACGTCACGAGCTTGTTCGCGGTGCGATATTGCAGGACTTTGCGCTCGGTCTCCTCGACCGCCTGGCGCAGCGTGGTCAGGCGGCTCGTCAGGGCGTCGGAGGCTCGGCGCGCCACCTCGGTGCGGGCTGCAGCGTCCTCCGCGAAGTAGGCCTCCGCGATGGCGTTGGCGATCCGGGCGGACTTCTCCGGGTCCTGCGTCTGGACGTAGACGTCGATGACGAAGGTCCGCTCCGCGCGACGGACGCCGAGCTTCAGGCGTAAGGTGTCGAGGGCGAGATTGACCGGATCGCGGCTTGCCGGCGGCGGCTCCATGCCGAGGAGCGCCTTGATGCGCAGCAGCAGCGGATTGGTCGAGGGGGTCGGAACGAACTCGTCGTCCTGCGTCAGGTCGAGACGCTCGACCACGCGACGCAGGACGCTGTCGGACTGCATCACCCGCGTCTGGCTCTCGGCGATGGAGACGCCGCTGTCGGCCTGGGGCTGCCGGTTGCTGAGGTCGTTGGCGATGACGGGCAGGTCCGCCGGATCGACCAGGATCTGGGTGACGGCGGTGTAGGTCGGGGTCGCTACGTTGAGCAGCGTGATCGCGACGATCACCGCCACCAGGCCGCCGAGCAGGATCACGCCCATGCCGCGCAGGAGATGGCGTAGGATCGCACCGGCGTCGAACCCGGCAGGAGCCATCTTGTCGAGGGTCACCGGCTCACCGTGGACCGGCCTTCCGAAGTCGAACATCCGTCTCGTCTCCCGACTTGGCCGCCACCCGCGCGGTTCTGCTTTGCCGCTTCGAGCCACATCGTCCCAATTTCAGCGCCCACCTGTTTCCAAATGGGACACAAGCTTGGCGGACCCTGAGCGACATCGTCCCGTCCGCACGCCACGTGCCATTGAATTTTCTCCGGTGGGCGCGACGAAGACGGTCGTCCCGGGCGCCCTCGTAGAACCGAGGAATCTCGAGGATATTGGCAAGAACAGGCCTGCGGACATGTTGCGATCTGCTTAGACGGCCCCGTTTGGATCTCTTCCCTGTGTACAACTTCGACATCGGTCATGCGGAGCGACGATCGGGAGGCGGTACGACCCGGTTGCTCGCGGTGTCGTACGCCGCGGGGCCGATCCTCAGAAAGGTCGAGAAGCAGGCCGCGTCCCCGGCCACGAGGCGGTTCCAGCGTGCCACATTCGCGCGCGAGGCCGTCGGCACGGTCGCGAAGGTCGGACTTGCGACCCAATCGAGGATCGCGTGCGCGGATTCTTCCGGCGCGGAGGGCGCGATGTGCAGCCCTGAGCCGGCCAGCACCTCGGAGAAGACGGGGCCGTGCGGGGCGACGACGGGGAGGCCGCCATGCTGGGCTTCGAGCAGAGGCAGCCCAAGGCCCTCCGCCTTGGAGGTCGAGAGCAGCAGGTGGCATCGGCCCGCCAGTCGGCGCAGAGCCGCGTCGTCGAGGTAGCCGTGGAGCGTCAGGAAGGGCGGCGGCGCGGCGAGAAAGGCGTGCCGGCCCCAGCCGACCCGACCGACGATATGGAGTTCCGCCGCGATCCCCATCGCGTTCAACGCCGCGGTGATGGCGATCGCCGCCGGATAGTCCTTCCGCGGCTCGATCGTCCCGATGCAGAGGAGGCGGAGTGGATCTCCGGGGCGATAGGCCGGAGGCGCCGGCAGGTCGGCCAGTCCGAACACGTCGCGGATGGCCGGCCGCAACAGGGCGACCAGCGCCTCGCGGGCGCAGAGGGCACGAACCGCGTTTCCGGTGGTGGCGGAGTTGACGAGGAAGAAGCGGCCGTGGCGCAGCGCGAAGGCGAAGCTCGGCGCCATGTAGAGCCGGCTCTTCCAGCTCAGGTCCTGCGGCCGGGTCAGCAGGAAGGTGTCGTGGACATAGGTGACGCAGTGCCGCCGCCGCAGGGCCGCGAGCGGGCTCGGCGGAAACCCGGGAAAGACGAACAGGGCGGAGCGGTCGCGCAGGGCCCGCAGCGGTAGGCCGATCTGCTGAGCCGCGATCATGCCAGCGATGCCCGTCGCACGGATCGCGGTAACGGGGTGCGGATGCAGCACCTCCGGCGTGAACAGATCGATGGCGACGCGCTCGATGCCGGTCACGTGCCCGCGCAGGTGCGTCAGGTCGAGATAGATGCGACGCGCCGGCCTCTCGGGGCGATCGGTCATCGGGCGCTCCCTCCTTACGCGCATGCGGAGCGTGGCGGCCGCGTAGAGGAGGCGGCGCAGCCGTGGCGGCATGTCCCGACCGATGAGCCTGTGCTTGGCCCGGCGGGCGAGGCGCAGGAGTGGCGATGCGTCCTTGGGGACCAGTCCGGTCCGTCCGGGCGCAGGGTCCTGTGCCATGGCGAAGGCGGACAGCATCGCCGGCGTGAAGCGGATGCGTCCGGTCGCGGCTGCGGGCGGCAGCAGGCCTCGCGCGACGAGCACGTCGTTCAGGCGCCATGCGGCGGCGGCTGGGCTGTTGCGGCTCTCCAGGGCGATGCGCCCGAGAAATCCCAGCCGTCGCCGCTCGGGCGTGTCCGCGATCAGGTCCAGCAGCGCCGCTTCGAGGGCACCGGGCTCCAGCGGCACGAGGCGTCCGGAGATCCCGTCGATCACCGCCGTGGCCAGGCCGGTGGCCCGGTAGGCGATCGTCGGTGTTCCGCACAGGCCGGCTTCCACCGGCGTCTGTCCGAACGTCTCCAGGCGGCTCGCCGTGACGGCGATGTCGCAGGCGCCGTACCAAGCCGCCAGCGTCGCCTCGTCGGCGATGGCTCCGGTGGCGATCAGGTTCGGAATCCCGAGGGAGGCCGGGTCGTCCAGGCGACCGACCGCGACGAAGCGAAGCCCCGGCCGCGCGATCCGGCGCAGGATACCGGCGAGCTCGGCCGTGCCCTTGCTCGGCGCGTCCGCGATGACGGCGGCGAACAGGACGAGGGTCTCGTCGACGGGTAGGCCGAGCCGGCGGCGCAGGTCCTCGCGCCGTTGAGGTCGAAAGACCCCTGTGGGAAAGGCAAGATCGATCCGGGCGATCGAGGTCCCGGCCGGAGCGAGCGCGCGCGCCGCGGTTTCGGTCCAATCGGACGCCGCGAGCAGGAGGGGGCCCCCGGCCGCTGCGAGGACGGCCTGCTTCTCGGCATATACGCCAGCGATCCGGTCCGACCCCAGCTGTGGATAGGCATCCGGCGAGGGACAGCGGGCGTCGCATCCCCCGGCGATGACCGGACACCCGTCGGGCGAG
This sequence comes from Methylobacterium sp. FW306-05-D, assembly GCF_058782155.1. Lineage (NCBI taxonomy): Bacteria > Pseudomonadati > Pseudomonadota > Alphaproteobacteria > Hyphomicrobiales > Methylobacteriaceae > Methylobacterium > Methylobacterium sp. FW306-05-D. Next base: position 25,359 of record NZ_JBYSXL010000013.1, on the reverse strand, counting down.
GCGCAGCGCCCGGTGACGGGGAACAGGTCGTGCAGCACAACCGCGACGGGAACGGTCCGTCCGAGGCGGTTCAGGATCGTGGTGCGGCGGGTCGCCCCGTGAAGATTTCCGGCCAGAACGAGATCGTAGCCTCCCTGCACCAGGGCCTGTTCGGTCCGCGGAAACGCGTCGACCCATTCCGCCGCGGCCGGCGGCGATTCCGACGAGAGGCGATGCTCGCTGACGCGGTGGCCCGCCAGGACCAGGGCATCGGCGAGGCGCCGATGGGCGATCCCGGCTCCGCCGACAGGGCCCTGATCGGTCAGGCTGGCCACCGAGAGGCCGGGCACCATAGGGGGCGCCGAACGGCCCGGTTCGTATTGCAGGAGGACCGGCCTCCCGACGCGGGCCAGTTGCGCACCCTGGCACGCGAGGCGAGGCCAGAGCGCGGCGACCGGATGGTCCGCCTCGGGATCGAGACCTCCGGCGCGTTGCATCACGGCCCGAGAAAGCAGGACCTCGCCGCCGGTGAAGGGAGCGAGCGGCCCGTCCGGTGGAACGGGATCGATCGGCCTTCCCGGTGGGGTCGCGGGGGCATCGAGGCCGAGCGGCGCGGTGTCGAAGACGACGCGCAGGCCGACGATCAGATCGGCACCGCTGAGAACGCGCTGGAGGCTTAGGGCCGAGAGGGCGTCGGGCGCCAGGAGATCGCCCGGCCGCAGCACCAGGAGACAGTCCCAGGCCTCGTCCGAGAGGATGGAGCGAAACTGCGTCGCGGCGTCGGCGCGCGGGATCAGAACGTGGCGAAGGTTCGGGTATCCCTGTGCCGCCACGGAGGCCCGGGTGGCGGCGAGCGCGTCGGACTCCTCATGGATCAGGGTCAGGACGCACAGATGCGGCCAGGGCTGGCCGGCACGGGGATGCGCCGGAAAAACGGGAGCCGGCACGGCCCAGGGCCACCCCGCGATTCCGTGCGCCCGCGGGCCGAAGCGGTCGGCGACCAAATCGGGAGGGGCAGTCGCGACGGATCTGTCCGGTCGTTCCGTCACGCGTCCCCGATCATCTCTCGCCTGGGCGCCACCGGAGGCACCGGAAGCGGTTCGATCCGAGGCTAGGGCGGAGAGCTGAATCTTCGGTGAGCGTGATTCCAGAGCCGATCGCCATATCGCGCGCCACGGTGGCGTTCACGATGATGGGCATCATGAGGGCGCACAGGAACGTGTCACGCCGACAGGCGAGATCGTTTTCGAAGCTTGGAATTCAGACGATCTCGGGAAAAGGCAGAGCCTTGAGAAGCTGGTCGGAGTGGCAGGATTTGAACCTGCGACCCCCACGTCCCGAACGTGGTGCGCTACCAGACTGCGCTACACTCCGACAAAGCCGGCTGTTTGGGCCGGCGAGCGGACGTATAGCGAGCCCTCTCGGATGCCGCAAGCGCTTCCGGGGCGGAAATCGTATGGCAGCTGCGCCGTCAGGCGAGATCCGGCCAGCGGTTCGGCAGACGGAAGCGGTGGCAAGCCTGACCAGGTAAGGAAATCGCGATGGCAGCTGCAGCGTCCGGCCCAACGTCGAGGTCGATCAGCGACCAACCCTGCGGTGCCGGGTCCGCGCCCGTCCAGCGGATCGCTTCGCGGGCTGGTTCGGCGACGCAGAAGCTGTCGAAGGGTAGTGCGAGGCCCATGCCCAGGGCCTTCACCACCGCCTCCTTGCGCGTCCAGCATCGGAAGAACGCCGTGATCCGCCGGTTTCCCGATGCGCGCATCAGGGCCGCGATCTCGTCAGGATGAAAATGCGCCCGGGCGATCACGAGCGGATCGCCGATTGGCCGGATCGCCTCCAAATCGACCCCAATCGGAGCCACGGTCGAGACGCCAATCAGAGCCTGGGAACCTGAGTGCGACAGGTTGAAGTGGACGTCCGCCCGCTGAGACGGTGTCAGAACCGGCTTTCCACCGGCATCCTGCTCGAAGATCAGCGCCTGGGGAGCGAGGCCGCTGGCCTTGGCCAAAATCAGCCTCAGCGCGGCATGGCTGGCGACGAAGCGCTCGCGATCCGCGACGCGGAGGAAGCGGTCGGCCCTCGCGCGTTCCTCTGGCGAGAGCCAGGCGAGAAGCCTCGCCTGATCGGCCGCGACGGTTGTCAGATCGATCAGCCAGACGGAAATCCCACGACCCGCCCCGACAAGCGACGTGTTCCACTCGGGAAACGACGGATCGGAGGGACGTGAATCGTCGGCGACAGGTCGATCAGTTTCGATGGCCGGCAGTCTCCGAGGCTCAGCGCGCGAAGCGAGCCTCGGGACGGTCATATCAAGCGGTAGCACACGCTGAAAGGTGCGAACTGCCCGCCATCCGCTCAGGCATAGACGTTGCCACCTGTCTGCGGAAACCGCTCGGCGAGAGCGCGGCGCAGCTTCTCCAGGGCGCGGTTCTCGATCTGCCGCACGCGTTCCTTGGAAATGCCGAGCCGGTGCCCGAGGGCCTCGAGGGTTGCCTGATCTTCGGCGAGCCGGCGCTCCTTCAGAATGCGCAACTCACGCTCCGACAGGACGGTCAGCGCTTCATTTAGCCAGATCAGTCTGCGCTCGCCGTCGACCGTCGCCGAGACCGTCTCGTCGGGCAGGGCGGCACCGTCCACGAGGAAATCCATCCGCTCGGAGGAGGCTTCGCTCTCCTCGCCGACCGGGGCATTGAGCGACATGTCGGGCCCGGAGAGGCGGGCATCCATCAGCGCTACGTCCTCCCGCGACACGCCGATGGCGGTGGCGATGCGGCGATGGATCTCGTCGCCGACATGCTCTTCCGTCGACTGCATGAGCCGCGCGCGCAGGCGACGCAGGTTGAAGAACAGCGCCTTCTGCGCCGAACTCGTGCCGCCGCGGACGATGGACCAGTTCCGCAGGATGTAGTCCTGGATCGAGGCCCGGATCCACCACGTCGCATAGGTGGAGAAACGAACCTCCCGCTCCGGCTCGAAGCGGGCCGCCGCTTCCATTAGGCCGACATGGCCTTCCTGGACGAGGTCGGCCATCGGAAGTCCGTAGTGCCGGAAGCGCCCGGCAATGGCGATGACGAGGCGCATATGGGCCGAGATCAGCCCGTGAAGGGCGCGCTCGTCGCGCTCGTCCTTCCAGCGGACGGCAAGGCCGCGTTCCTCATCCCGCGCAAGGAAAGGCGCCTCCATCGCCGTGCGTATGAACTGCCGCCGTATCCCTGCGATATCCGCCATCCCCGCCTCCGCCTCGATGAAACGTGTGCTTCTGACCACGGGTCGATATCGCCGACCGAAATCGGACCGGAGACCTGTGCCTGGCAACGCGACAACCCGAGGTCCGCGGGATGGTTCCGGGTCCGGGGTGCTTCACACGGTCTCGTGAGCGAAGACCTGCGTTCATGGATCGGCAACGAAAAAGCCCGGCGCGATGCGCCGGGCTCGAAATTCGCCTGTCCGGAACTGAGCCGGGAGTACGAGAAGCTGCCGATCAGGCGGCCTCCTCCTGCAGGTCGTCGCCCTCGGCCTCGCCTTCCGCCTCGGCTTCGCCCTTGGCGCGGCGCGGGGACTTGGCCAGGCTCTGCTCGATGAGCTTGAGGGCCTCGGTCTCGGTGATGCGGTTCACCGACGAGATCTCGCGCACGACCCGGTCGAGAGCCGATTCGTAGAGCTGGCGCTCGCTGTAGGACTGCTCGGGCTGCGCCTCGGAGCGATACAGGTCGCGAACCACCTCGGTGACCGACAGGAGGTCACCCGAATTGATCTTGGCCTCGTATTCCTGGGCGCGACGCGACCACATGGTGCGCTTGATGCGGGCACGGCCGGTGAGGAGGTCCAGGGCCTTCTTCACGAGGTCCGGCTCGGCGAGCTTGCGCATGCCGACGCTGTTGGCCTTCGCGGTGGGGACGCGCAGGACCATCTTGTCCTTCTCGAAGGACACCACGAACAGCTCAAGCTTGTAGCCGGCAATCTCCTGCTCTTCGATGGCGGTGATGCGACCGACACCGTGGGCTGGGTACACGACCGCTTCGCCGGTCTTGAAGCCTTGGCGGCCTGCCGTCGTCTTCTTGGCTGTGGTCATGCGAGAAGCGCCTCCAGAACATTGCGCGGCCTTGAACGCCGCGCCGAACCCTGTAATCCGGGGTGGGTCACCCGGCTCCAGCCCCTTGTCCGAAGGATCTGCATCTGTGACGCACAACCTGCCGGTTCCCGGGCAAGCCGATGATCGCACAACGAGGGAGCGTTCGCAGAAGACAGCGAGGCCTTCAGCGATCGATCGCATGCGGCCCCGATCCACAACTGAGTGTGAGACCCATCAGGTGATGGCTGGAGGCAGCACGTCGGGCACGAACGACGGCAGATCTTTGTAATAACACAAACCGGTCGCCGAATCAAAGGATTGCCGGCCCTCGGCCGCGCCATCGGGCTTGGCCCCGCAGCTCTCCACAGCCGCTTGGCAGAGAGCCGAACCCGTCAGGGACCCGCGTTCGGACGCTGCGTCGCGGCGATCAGTCGCCGGTACCGGGCTTGGCGGAGAAATGCGCCTCGAACTTGCCGGCGACGCCGTCCCAGGACTTGGCGTCCGCGGGCGCATCCTTCTTCTGCGTGATGTTCGGCCAGGTGCGCGCGTAATCCGCGTTCACCTTCAGCCAGGTCTCGAGGCTCGGCTCGGTATCGGGCTTGATCGCCTCGGCCGGGCACTCGGGCTCGCAGACGCCGCAATCGATGCACTCGTCCGGATGGATGACGAGCATGTTCTCGCCTTCGTAGAAGCAGTCCACCGGACAGACCTCGACGCAGTCCATGTACTTGCACTTGATGCAGTTGTCGGTGACGACGTAGGTCATGGGGCCTTCAGTCCTTGATCCGGGCATCGCCGGGAGCGTCTCGATGCCTGTGCATGGTCGCTCGCGCAGATCGTTGCACGGATGAATTGATGCAGGGTGGCTTGGATGCGGAATCGCATGGGCAAGAGGGAGTCGCGCTGGCTCTAGACCCTGTCCGGGGGGCTGACAAGCACGCGGACGGGTCCCGGGCATGACCACGCCGCGGCGTGTCGCGCCGGTGACACGGCGGGCCTGCTCAGTCGGTCGCGTCGCCCACCACTTCGTAAAGGCGCTGGGCGTCCGGCGCCGGGCCGCGCCGCTCGCCGAGGTCGAGCACCCTGGCGATCACCGTGGAGTGGGCCGCCGCGACGGTCACGACATCCCCGAGGGCGACGGCGGTCGCGGAGGTTTCGACCCGCTTGCCGTTGACCCGGACATAGCCGTCGGTGACGAGCCGCGCCGCGAGCGATCGGGTCCGCGCGAAGCGCGCGAACCACAGCCATTTGTCGAGCCGTTGACGTCCCGGCTTCATCCCACCTCAGCGCTTGCGGTCATTCCCCGCCTCGAGCTGCGCCTTCAGGGCGGCGAGCTTCGCGAAGGGCGAATCCGGATCCGGAGCCCGCTCGCGGCGCTGCGGACGGGGCTCGTCGCGGGGTGCCGCCCGCGGTTCGTCCCGACGCTCGGGCCGCGTCCGGCCCGGCTCGAAGCGCTCGCGGCGCTGCGGCCGTCCGCCATCCGGCCGTCCCTCGCCGGGCCCTCCGCGGCGGCCCCCTTCGGGGCGCTCGCCCGGAGCACCGCCGCGCGGACGATCGCGGCCTTCGGCACCGGGGCCGCCCGGACGGCGATGGTCGGGCCGTGCCTCACCGGCGGCGCGAGGTGCGTTGCCATCGCGGTTCTGGCCGCGCGGACGGTTCTGGCGCGGATTGGCGTTGCGCTGGTGGCGCTGGAGCCGCCAGACCTCGACGGTCGCAACCTCCGTCGAAGCTTCGGTCGCGGCGGCCTCGCCGTCCGCCGGCACGTCCCTGGTGGCTGCCTCCGACCCAGTGGTCTCGGCTCCCTCGGCCGGATGCTCCGCGGCTTCGGCGACAGCGGCCGCATCGGCGACGGGCTGCGGAGCGGGGTCCTCGGCGGATTCGGCCGACGCAGCGGGCTCCTCGGCTGCAGGGTCCCGGGTCGAACTATCCGGGGCCAGGCTTTCCTCGGACGGATTCTCCTCGGACGCGGATTCTTGCGAGGTCGCCTCCTCGGCGGCGGTCTCCACCGGAGCCGCGACGGAGTCTTCCGTCGAGCCGGACGCGATCTCCGGCTCGACGGTCTCGGCCGTGGCCGTGCCGTCGTCCGTCGACGCCGCCTCGGTCGTGCTCTCGGGGGCCGCTTCGCCCGCGGCCTCGGCCGGGGCATTCTCGTCCGTGGCCGTCTCGCCGCCCGCCGCGGCGAGGTTCGGCACCGCCGGCTGGGTCGGCGCGGCCGGGAGCAGCGGGACGGTGATGGCCGGGCCCGGGCGGGTCTCGGGGGCATAGCCGAGCGATTTCAGGATCGAGGCGAAATCCTCGCCCGAGCAGCCGACCAGGGAGGTCATGCCCACCGTCGCCACGAAGGCGTCGCCGTCGGCTGCGCCGACCGGCGCCTCGCCCGGCGTGGTGCCGGGCCGATAGGCGATGGCCGGGCGGATCAGGTCGGCGAGGCGCTCGAGGATGTCGACGCGCACGGCGCGCTCACCGCAGACCCGGAAGCCGGCCGCCCGGTAGAGACCCTTGGCGATCTCAGGATCGACCTTGATCGAGGTCCGGCCGGAGCTGGCCAGATGGGCGATCTCGTCGAGGCCGCGCTGGTCGAGGCCGCCGTTCTTCAGGGCCCAGAGCTGAGCCGCCAGGGTCCGGGGCGCCGGTTTCAGCAGGGCCGGCAGGAAGATGTGATAGGCGCCGAAGCGGACACCGTGGCGGCGCAGCGCACCGCGGCCCTCCTGGTCGAGGGTGCGCATCTCCTGCACCACCCTGGCGCGCTCCAGCACGCCGAGGGCCTCCACCACCTGGAAGCCGATGCCCTTGGCGAGCCCCGTGAGGTCGGCCGCGGTCTCGATCTCGATCAGCGGGCCGAGGAGGCGCACCACGTAGGCCTTGAGCCAGGCGACGAGCCGGGCTTCGACCTTGTCGCGGGCCGGACCGGTCAGCTGCTCGTCGGCGAGCAGGCGGACATGCGGCTCGAACAGCTTGTCGCCGGGCGTCAGCTTGGCGACCGGGTCGCCGGTCCAGCGGATGACGCCGTCATGGCTCAGCACCAGGGAGGCATCGGCGGCCGACGAGAACCGCTCGGCGCGGGCCTCGATCTCGCCGCCGAGCGCCTTCTCGGCGGCCGAACGCAGGGTCTTGGCCTCATGCCCTTCCGCACCGGGATCCGGAACGAACTGGAAGCCATGCAGATGGCCGACATGCTGGCCCTCGACGGTGACGTCCCCGCCGGCGGTGATCTCAGCTTCCAACATCGTATTCTCTCTCAGGCGCCGCATCAGGACGCTGGTGCGCCGATCGACGAAACGGCTCGCGAGGCGTTCGTGCAGGGCGTCGGACAACCTGTCCTCTACCCGACGCGTCTCGCCCTGCCAATGCACCGGATCGACGAGCCAATCCGGACGGTTCGCCACGAAGGTCCAGGTCCGCCCCTGCGCGATGCGCTGGGAGAGCGCGTCGATGTCGCCGTCGGTGCGGTCGATCATGGCGACATGCTTGGCGAACCAGTCGTCGGGGATGCGCCCCGCCATGCCGCGCATCAGGAAGCGGTAGAGCTGGGCGACGAGGTCGGCATGGGTTTGCGGATGGACCTTGCGGTAGTCGGGCACGCCGCAGACGTCCCAAAGCCGCCGGACATGGGCGGGCCGGTTCGCGAGATCGCGGATGTCGTCCTCGCGCATCAGGATCTCGAGAGCCGACTGATCCTCGCCCATGGGGGCCCGGGTCAGGCCCTTCTCGCGCGGATGCTCGTCGAGGCTCTCCTGCAGCGCCTTCAGGGATGTGAAGTCGAGGTCGGGGTTGCGCCATTGCAGGACCCGCAGGGGCTCGAAGTCGTGGGTCTCCAGGGCCTCGATCATCTCGGGCTCGAAGGGGGCGCAGCGCCCCGTGGAGCCGAAGGTACCGTCCGAGAGGTGGCGCCCGGCGCGGCCGGCGATCTGTCCCATCTCGGGCGGGGTCAGCTTGCGGAACCGGGTACCGTCGTACTTCCAGTTCGCCGCGAAGGCGACGTGATCGACGTCGAGGTTGAGACCCATGCCCACCGCGTCGGTGGCGATGAGGTAGTCGACATCGCCGGACTGGTAGAGCTCGACCTGGGCGTTGCGGGTCCGCGGCGAGAGCGCGCCGAGCACCACCGCCGCGCCGCCGCGCTGGCGCCGGATCAGCTCGGCGATCGCGTAGACCTCCTCGGCCGAGAAGGCGACGATGGCCGAACGCCGGGGCAGGCGGCCGAGCTTCTTCTCGCCCGCGAAGGTGAGCTGCGACAGGCGCGGCCGCGTGGTCGTATGGACGCCGGGAATCAGCGACTGCACCAGCGGCAGCATGGTCGAGGAGCCGATCAGCAGGGTCTCCTCGCGTCCGCGCTGATGCAGCAGGCGGTCGGTGAAGACGTGGCCCCGGTCCATGTCGGCGGCGAGCTGGATCTCGTCGATCGCCACGAAGGCGACGTCGAGGTCGCGCGGCATCGCCTCGATGGTGGAGATCCAGTAGCGCGGCCTGTCCGGCTTGATCTTCTCCTCGCCGGTGACGAGGGCGACCTTGTCGACCCCGACCTTCGCGACGACGCGTAGGTAGACCTCCCGCGCCAGCAGCCGGAGGGGCAGCCCGATCATGCCCGTGGGATGGGCGAGCATGCGCTCGATGGCCAGATGGGTCTTGCCGGTATTGGTCGGCCCGAGCACCGCCGTGACGCCGCGTGCGCGGGCCTGCGGGGAGAGGGAAGGGCGGATCATGAGGTGGGGGCGGTCCCTTCGGCGAGGCCGGCAGGCTCAGGAACGGGGGAGACCGCCGCGGCGCCTTCAGGGGCGGCGCTGCCGTGGCGGCTGCGCCTCATATGGGTCGCCATAGCCCCGCCTGCCATCCCGTGGCGGCATGCCGGACGCGCCGAGGCTCGGGTAGATTCCGATCTCCACGGGCGGCTGCACGCCCTGTGGTGCGACATCGGCGCAGAGGGTCTCGGGGACCGCGGTGAGCGGGCCGCGCCGGGGCGGCCGGTTCTCGATGACCTGCGCCGAGGAATAGGCGTCGCCGCCGCAATCCGGTCCGGTGGACAGGCTCGACTGGGCTGGCGCCTCTCGGGCCGCCAGGACGAGCAGCGCGGCGAGCCCGCAGCGCCGGCCGATGCGCATGCCGGGCACCGCCTTCACTGCGCCAGGCTGGCCTGCGTGACGGAAGTGCCCGGGGCCGACACGGTGGTGCTGCCCTGCTGGCCGCCGGTCTGGGTCCACCGGGTCGCCTCGATGATGTTGGTGCCCACCGTGGTCCGCACCGCGATGCGCACCGGCAGCAGCACGCGGGTGCCCTCGACCGGCGCGAGCCAGACCGACATCTCGCGGTTGTCCTCCATGAACTTCACGCCGGGCCGGTCCGGGCGATGGCCGGCGATGGGCGTGTAGCGCGCGTTGCAGACGAGGACGGGGCCGTTGTAGCCGGGCTTGGCCACGCTGCGCGTCTCGCCATAGCTCAGCACGACGTCGAACCGGGTCGCGCCGTCGAAGATCGGGAGCGTGCGGTTGCAATTGGCCGGGTCCATGGGGTCGGCGCGGCCCTGCACCGGCATCATCAGGGCGCTCGCCGGATCGATGACCCCACGCTTGTTGGCGGCCGTGATCGGCACCCGGTCGCCCATGTCGACGAGGGGCGGGGTGATCTCGGCCTGGGTGACGGTGCCTCGGGCCAGGGCCATGCGCACGGCGATGCCGGAGCTGGTGGTCTTGGTGGCGATCGCGAAGGTGCTGGGTTGCGGGGCCGCCGCGATGGCGCCGCTGGCGCGGGCCGAGCCCATGCCACCGGTGACGACGCCAGCGAGGCCGGTCAGGCGGGCCGAGACGTCCATCCGGTAGCCGGAGCCCTCGAAAGCGCCGGCCACCTGGGCGTTTCCGATGGTCAGGCCCGCCAGGGCGATGTCGTAGTCCACGGTCACGGTGGCGGCCGCCTTGGCCGCCTTGGCGCGCGCCTGAGCCGCCGGAGCGCAAATCAGGGCCGCGAGCGTCAGAAGGCTGGCGCCGAATAGGGGGAGCGGGGCGGAGCGCTTGCGGGTGCCGCACATGGCTGGGGACTCGGGGTTGGCTGTCGGTCTCCGGTCGAACGGGCCGGGGACATCTCTCCCGCATCGTCCGTGCTCATGGTTAACACATCGTTGGAGGCGGTACAGTCGCGCTTGAAATCTGATGGGCCGTCACCGGCGAAACGGCGCGAAAGATCGTCCCGCACCTTGACGCCAAGGGGCACAGTCCCCTATAGGCTCGCGCCTTCAATGAGAACGCCGCTCCACCGGGCCTGGCGTGCGAGAAGCCGTTTGCCGCGACGCGGTTCTGGTTTCCCGCCAGCCTGTCGGACATGCGGAACGAGACGGGAAATAGAACAATGTCGCGCCGTTGCGAACTCACGGGCAAAGCCGTGCAGACCGGCCACCTCGTGAGCCACTCGAACCGCAAGACCAAGTGCCGGTTCCTGCCGAACCTGTGCCAGGTCACGCTGCAGTCGGACGCCCTGAAGCGTCGGGTGCGCCTGCGCGTGACGGCCCATGCCCTGCGCTCGGTCGAGCACCGCGGCGGCCTCGACGCCTTCCTGATCAAGGCGCGCGAGATCGAGCTGTCGCAGACGGCCCGTCTCCTGAAGCGCGAGTTGCACAAGAAGCTCGCCGAAGTCGAGACGCCCGCCGCCGCCTGAGGCGCAGACCGGATCGAATCGGTCCGGCCCGAACCGACCTCGGCCCGCACGTATATCCATCCTGAATCCCGAACGGCCGCCGCACGCCCAGCGCGTACGGTGGCCGTTCGCGTTGGAGTAGCGGCTCGACCCCGATGACCGTCCTGTCGCTCGTCGCCCCGATCTTCGGCCTGATCCTGGTCGGCTGGATCGCGGCCCTGGCCGGTTTCCTGTCCGACAAGGTCAGCGACGGCCTGTCGGAATACGTCTTCTCGATCGCGGTCCCGGCGCTCATCCTCGCCACGCTGACGCGGCCTGGCCTGACGGGCGAGATCACGCCGTCCTACTGGTTCAGCTATTTCGGCGGCGCCGCCCTGTCCTGGATGATCGGCTCGCTCCTCAGCCTGCGCCGCACGGGCGTGGAGCGTCGCGGCGCCATCCTGCACGGCTTCGCCGCGAGCCAGTCGAACACCGTCTTCATCGGCGTCCCGATGATTCTCCAGGCCTATGGCGAGGAGGGCGCCTTCCCGCTCTTCATGCTGCTCGCGGTACACCTGCCCCTGATGATGGGTTGCGCCACCTTCCTCATCGAGGCGGACGGGCAGGCCTCGATCCTCAGGCGCCTGCGCGGCCTCGCCCTCGTCCTGCTGCGCAACCCGATCTTTCTGGCCCTCATCGCCGGTCTCGCCATGAAGGCGCTCGGGCTCGCACCGACGGGCATGGTCAAGACCCTGGTCGATTCCCTGGCCGGCACCGCCTCGACCTGCGCGCTGATCGCCCTCGGGGCCGGTCTCGTGCGCTACCGGGTGCTGCACGACCTGCCGAGCGCCACGCTCATCACCGTGCTCAAGCTGGTGGTCCACCCCCTCGCGGTCTGGGTGCTGGCCTTCCACGTCTTCACCATGCCGCCGGCCTATGCCGGCGTGGCCACCCTGTTCGCCGCGATGCCGGTGGGAATCAATGCCTACCTCCTGGCCTCGCGCTATAAGACCGAGACCGGCGTGGTCGCCGCCGCCGTGATGCTCTCGACCCTGCTGGCGACGCTCACCACCATCGCCTGGCTCACGCTCCTGGGACACGCTTGACGGAAGATCCGGGGCTTTGTACCAACCGGTACAGACGCGGAGACGTCGTGCCGAATCGAGGAACTGCCGCCATGTCCGAATCGCGCCCGCCCCTGCCGCCCTTCACGCGTGACACCGCCATCCGGAAGGTCCGCGCCGCGGAGGACGGCTGGAACGGCTGCAACCCGGAGAAAGTCGCGCTTGCCTACACGCCGGACAGCCGCTGGCGGAACCGGGCGGAGTTCTTTTCCGGCCGGCCCGCCATCGTGGCATTCCTGCAGCGCAAGTGGGCCCGCGAGCTGGACTACCGCCTCATCAAGGAGATCTGGGCCCATAGCGACGACCGCATCGCGGTGCGGTTCGCCTACGAGTTCCGCGACGCCTCCGGGCAGTGGTTTCGCGCCTACGGCAACGAGAACTGGGCCTTCGACGCGAATGGCCTGATGCGCGAGCGCCACGCCAGCATCAACGACCTCGCCATCGCCGAATCCGAGCGCAAGTTCCACTGGGACCGGTCCGCGCCGCGGCCCGAGGATCATCCCGGCCTGACCGATCTCGGCCTGTAGGGGCGGGGCTCGCAAAGGGAAACGGCATGGGAAAGGGGGAGGGAGCCCGGGCAGCGGCGATTCCCGTCCTGGCCGAGGTCTTCCGCGAATTCGGCTACGAGGGCGCGAGCCTCGCGCTCCTCGGCGCGCGCACGGGGCTCGGCAAGGGCAGCCTCTATCATGCCTTCCCGGGGGGGAAGGCGGAGATGGCCGACGCCGTGCTCGCAGCCATCGAGGACTGGTTCGAGAGCCGGATCTACGCGCCCCTGCGCGAGGACGCCGATCCCCGTGCGGCGATCTCCCGAATGCTGGCCGAGACCGACAGCTATTTCCGCTCGGGCGGCCGGGCCTGCCTCGTCGGCGCCTTCGCCCTGACCGAGGGGCGGGACCGCTTCGCCGCACGCATCGCCGGATACTTCACGGCCTGGCGTGAGGCGCTTGGCCTCGCTTTGCTGCGCGTCGGGCATGGGCCGGAGGCCGCCTCCGACCTCGCCGAGGAGGCCGTGGCGGCGATCCAGGGCGGTCTGGTCCTGGCGCGTGCCCTCGACGAACCCGCAGCCTTCGGGCGCATGCTGGGGCGGCTTCGGCTCCGCCTGATCCCCGACCCCTGAAACCGGCAGCTCTGCGCTGCCGGTCGGGGCCGGATCCTCAGTTGCCGGGGGTCAGCTTCAGGACCTTGCCGTCCGATCCGTCCGTCACCGCGTAGACCGCGCCGTCGCTGCCGACCCGGACGTCGCGGATGCGGGCCTGGAGGGGGATGCGTTCCTCGGTCACCACCTTGTCGCCGTCGAGCTTCACGGCGACGAGCCCCTCACTGACGAGACCGCCGATCAGGAAGGCGTCCTTCCAGGCCGGAAAGGCGTCGCCGCTGTAGAGAGCCATGCCCGAGGGGCCGATCACCGGGTCCCAGTAATAGACCGGCTGCGCCGTGCCGCCCGCCTGGGTCTTGCCCTCGCCGATCTTCTCGCCGCTGTATTCCAGGCCGTAGGTGACCTCGGGCCAGCCGTAGTTCACGCCTGGCCGGGGCCGGTTCAGTTCGTCGCCGCCGCGCGGGCCGTGTTCGGCGGTCCAGAGCCGTCCCTGCGGGTCGAGGGCCGCCGCCTGGACGTTCCGGTGGCCGTAGGACCAGATTTCCGGCTTGGCCTTCTCGCCGCCGGAGAACGGGTTGTCCTTGGGCGCATTCCCGTCGGTATCGATGCGGAAGACCTTGCCGAGGCCGCTGGTGAGGTCCTGCGCCTGGACGCGGGTGACCTTGTCCGAGCGCTCGCCGACCGTCACGAACAGCTTGCCGTCTGGAGCGAAGACGAGCCGCGAGCCGAAATGCTTGTCGCCGTCGTAGGTCGGCATCTGCCGGAAGATGACCTTGACCTCGTCGAGGCGGGCGGTGCCGTTCTCCTCGATCAGCTTGGCGCGGAGAACGCTGGTGCCGTTGCCCTTCTCGCGCGGCTCGGAATAGCTCAGATAGATCCGCCGGTCGGCCGGAAAGCTCGGGCTCAGGGCGACGTCGAGGAGGCCGCCCTGGCCGCGGGCATCGACCTTCGGCACGCCGGGAATCGCCGGACCGGGCGTGCCGTCCTTGGCGACGATGCGCAGCTTGCCGGCCTTCTCGGTGACCAGCATGCGTCCGTCCGGCAGGAATTCCATCGCCCAGGGATTGTCGAGGCCCTTGGCCACGACCTCGGTCTTCACCTTGGTGGCCGCCTCGGGCTTCGGCGCCCGGGTCTGGTTCGGCAGGAGGGGCTTGTAGGGCGCGTTCGGCGCCTCGGTCTCGGCCGGACTGTTGCCGGTGGCGGGGCTGGTGGGGGCCGCGAAGGCATCGCCGCCGACCCTGGGTTGCCGCGGTTCGGCGCCCGCCGGTTCCTGCGCATGGAGGGCCGTGCCGAGGCTGAGAAGGGCTGCGGTGGCGAGCAGGCTGTAGGGGATGCGCTTCACGTCGGGTGTTCCTCCATACCGGCACCGGGGCCGGCTTCGGGTCGAGCCCCATCGGCCGGCCAAGCGGCCCGCCGGGGCAGGGACGAGAGGGACATGGGGCGACGGACACGCTTTGACGAGGGTCGACGCGGGGCGGGCGACGCCACCGGGGCGCGCCGCGCACGGGCGTGGACAATCCGCGTTCCCGGCGGAGGGCAGCCCTGCTTGCGGTGCAGGATGCCTTGACCGTTCCCCCCGCCATCGCCAAGTCTCTCACACAGCGCACGGTCTCGCAGCGCGATGACGGCGAAGAGGTGGTTCCGCATTCGGCGGAACCGGAAAGGAAGTTTCCCCATGGCGACGGTGAAAGTGACCGACGCGAGCTTCGAGCAGGACGTTCTTCAGTCCGCGGAGCCGGTCGTAGTGGATTTCTGGGCCGAGTGGTGCGGCCCCTGCCGCCAGATCGGTCCGGCCCTCGAGGAGATTTCGGCCGATCTCCAGGGCAAGGTGAAGATCGCCAAGGTCAATGTCGACGAGAACCCGGGGATTGCCGCGCAGTACGGCATCCGCTCGATCCCGACGCTGCTGATCTTCAAGGACGGCCAGCTCGCGAGCCAGAAGGTGGGCGCGGCGCCGAAGGGCGATCTGTCCCGCTGGATCCAGGCCAGCGCCTGAACCTTCGTGCGGCCGGTCGCCGGCCAGGCGCCTCGATGCGGCCCTGAACCAGAAAAAGCCCGGCGCGAAGCTGGGCTTTTTTGTTGTGCAGGACGCACCTGCGCCGGCGCAGCTAATTGGTTGTCGGACGGGAGCCTCAAACGGAAGAAGCCCGGCCTTGCGGCCGGGCTCCCCCGTTTCGAGACCCGATATGTCGGCTTAGTACGAACCGAACTTGTAGTTCAGGCCGGCGCGCACGACAGCGAACTCGGCGCCGCTGTTGCGGTTCGTGAAGCCGGGCTGACGGTAGAGGACGCCGTTGGTGTCGAAGGCGTAGACGCCAGCGTTGCGGTTGTTGTTCTCGAGGTTCACGTACAGGCCTTCGACCTTGAGCGTGACGGCCGAGGAGCGGAAGAAGTTCAGGAAGGAGTCGGTCGGCAGGGCGTACTCGATGCCGCCGCCAGCCGCGTAGCCGGTGCGGAAGTCGTCGTTGCCGCGGAAGCCGCCGAAGGAACGCTCGTTGCTGCCGGCGCCGTAGGCGAAGCCGCCGGTGCCGTAGAAGAGGACGCGGTCGAAGGCGTAGCCGATGCGGCCGCGGACGGTGCCGAAGTAGTCGAGGCTGGCGGTGCCGCGCGGATCGACGAAGGTGACGCCGGCGACGGGAGCGAAGCCGGGGGTCAGGACGAAGTTGTTCCGGCTGCGGCCGAAGTCGACGTACTGCGCGTCAGCTTCGATACCGACGACCACACCCGAGCCCGGGGTGAACTGGTAGTTGTAGCCGATCTGACCGCCGCCCGTGAAACCCTCGTTGGAGTTGTTCGAGTAGGCGACCTGCGACGGGCCACCGGCGCCGGCGATCAGGTTCGGGCCACCGCGAACGAGGTTCGGGAAGACGTTGTTGTAGACGTTGGTGCCGCGGTCGCTGGCGTCGAAGCCGTAACCGGCGTTGAAACCGGCGTAGAAGCCGGTCCAGGTGAACACCGGCACCGGCACGAACACCGGCGGAGCCGCGCGGCGCGGAAGGTCGGCGGCCGAAGCGGCGGCGGTGAGGGCCGTGAAGGCCGCGAAAGACGTAAGAAGCTTTTTCATTATTTGATCCCCAGCGATATGCCCGATCGAGGGAGAACCTACTTCAGTTTCCACAGCCAAGATGTAGCGCCAGGGTCACACCGCGGACTTGACGTGGACGTGAACGGAGCCGGAAAAGTTAAGGAAAATCAGGTGGGAGGCGTGCCGTTGGCGGTGAGGACAGCGCCCACGAGGTAGAGCGAGCCACAGATCAGAATTCGCGGCGGCCGCTCGAAGGCGATGTTCGACAGGCTCTCCAGAGCGGCCTCGACGCTGGGCGCGGTCTGGGCGTTCAGGCCCACCTCCGCTGCGATGCTCGCGACCTCCTCGGCGGGCCGCGCCGCCATTTGCCCGGCGATCGGCACCGCGACCAGCACGCGTGCCAGGCCGATGAAGTGGCGCAGGAAGCCCTCCGCATCCTTCGTGCCGAGCAGGCCGACGATCAGGACGAGCGGCACGTCCGAGCGCTCGCCGAGATCCGCCATGGCGGTGGCCAGGATGCGCCCGCCGTCGATGTTGTGGCCGCCGTCGAGCCACAACTCGGCGCCCGCCGGGACGAGGTCGGAGAGGCGGCCCCGGTTCAGGCGCTGCAGGCGGCCGGGCCATTCCACGTTGTTCAGGCCGGCCTCGATGGCCGCGGTGCCGATGTCGCCGAAGCCCGCCGCCCGCAGGGCCGCGATGGCGGTGCCCGCATTGGTGAACTGGTGGCGGCCGTTCAGGCGGGGTTTCGGAAGGTCGAACAGGTCGACGTCGTCCTGATAGACGAGGCGCCCGCGCTCGGCATGGACCGAGAAGTCCTGGTTGCCGACGCGGATCGGGGTGGCGCCGACGGATTCGGCGAGACGGCACAGCACCGAATCCGCCTCTGCGTAATCCTGAGCGGCGATGATCGCCGGACAGCCCTTCTTGAAGATGCCGGCTTTCTCGGTGGCCACGGCCTCGACGGTGTCGCCGAGATACTCGGCGTGGTCGCGCCCGATCGGCGTGACCACCGCGGCGGCCGGCCGGTCGATCACGTTGGTGGCGTCCACCCGGCCGCCGAGGCCGACCTCGAGCAGCAGCACGTCCGCCGGCTGCTCGGAGAACAGCAGCAGGGCGGCCGCGGTGGTGATCTCGAACACCGTGATCGGCTCGCCCTCGTTGGCGGCCTCGCAGCGGGCGAAGGCGTCGGCGAGCTGGTCCTCGGGGACGAACTGGCCGCCCCCGATGGCCCCGATCCGGATCCGCTCGTGGAAGCGCACCAGATGCGGCGAGGTGTAGACGTGCGCCGCCAGCCCCGCCGCCTCGAGAATCGCCCGCATGAAGGCGATGGTCGAGCCCTTCCCGTTGGTGCCGGCGACGTGGATCACGGGCGGCAGCCTGCGCTCGGGATGGCCGAGGCGGGCGAGCAGGCGCTCGATCCGGCCGAGCGACAGGTCGATCGTGCGCGGGTGCAGGGCGAGGAAGCGCGCCATCAGCGCGTCGGAGGAATCCATGGTCGAACGTCGCGTCGCGGAGGGGAGGGGGCGGCGGGCGTGGTGCCTTAGGCGGGCTCCGGAACCGGAAGAGCGGCCGCTCGGGCCGGCTGCGTCCCGGGCTCCTGGTTCATGAGGAGGCCGCACAGGTTGGCGATCGTGTCCTTCAGGGCGTGCCGGTGCACGACCTGGTCGACCATGCCGTGGTCGCGCAGGTATTCCGCGCGCTGGAACCCGTCGGGCAGCTTCTCCCGGATGGTCTGCTCGATGACGCGCGGGCCGGCAAAGCAGATCAAGGCGCCCGGCTCGGCGAGATGGACGTCGCCGAGCATCGCGTACGAGGCGGTGACGCCGCCGGTGGTCGGGTTCGAGAGCACCACGATGTAGGGGAGCTTCGCCGCGTTGAGCCGGCGGACGGCCACGGTGGTGCGGGGCATCTGCATCAGCGAGAGAATGCCTTCCTGCATGCGCGCGCCGCCCGAGGCCGAGAACAGGACGTAGGGCGTGCGCTTGTCGAGCGCTGTCTCGGCACCACGCACGAAGGCCTCGCCCGCCGCCATGCCGAGAGAGCCCGCCATGAAGGCGAAGTCCTGCACCGCGAGGGTCATCGGCAGGCCCGAGACGCGGCCGAAGCCGACTTTGAAGGCATCGTTCATCCCGGTCTTGGCCCGCGCGTCCTTCAGGCGGTCGACGTAGCGCTTCTCGTCGCGGAACTTGAGCGGGTCGGTCGCGACCTCCGGCAGGGGCACATCGATCCAGGTGCCCTCGTCGAACATCATCTTCAGGCGCGCCTGGGCGCTCATCTTCAGATGGTGCTCGGAGCCCGGGATGACCCAATGATTGCTCTCCACCTCCTTGTGGAAGACCATCTGGCCCGTATCCGGGCACTTCACCCAGAGATTCTCCGGGGTCTCGCGCTTGAACAGGGTCTTGATCTTGGGGCGCACGACCTCCGAGATCCAGTTCATCGGTTCAACCATCATGCGACGGCGTCCTTGTGCGGGCTCGAAGCGAGCGAGCCGGAAAGTCTCGTGAAATTGCGTCAGGCGCGGGGCGAGGAACGGACGCCCTCGGCGAGCTCGCACACCAGGGTGCTGACGGCCTCGACCGTCCGGCCCGTCGACACGCCCTCGGCGTCGAGGGTCGCCCGCATGGCGTCCACCAGGGCCGAGCCGACCACCACGCCGTCGGCGCCGCGGGCGATGGCGGCGGCGTCCGCACCGGTGCGCACGCCGAAGCCGACCACGATCGGCAGATCGGTGTGGCGGCGGATGCGGCCCACCGCCTCGGCGACGCGGTCGAAGTTCGGGGTCGCCGTGCCGGTGATGCCCGTGATCGAGACGTAGTAGACGAAGCCGGCGGTGTTCGCGAGGACGGCCGGAAGCCGCTTCTCGTCGGTGGTCGGCGTGGCGAGGCGGATGAAGGCGAGGCCCTTCTCCAGCGCCGGCAGACAGAGTTCGTCGTCCTCCTCCGGCGGCAGGTCCACCACGATCAGCCCGTCGATGCCGGCCGCGAGGGCGTCGTCGAGGAAGCGCGCGACGCCGTAGGCATGGATCGGGTTGAAGTACCCCATCAGGATCACGGGCGTCTCGGCGTTCCCCTCGCGGAAGCGCCGGACGAGGTCGAGGGTCCGCACCACGCCCTGGCCGTGCTTGAGTGCCCGCAGGCCGGCCGCCTGGATCGCCGGGCCGTCGGCCATGGGATCGGTGAAGGGCAGGCCGAACTCGACGATGTCGGCTCCCGCGGCCGGGAGGGCCTGCAGCACCTTCAGGGAGGTGTCGGCATCCGGGTCGCCGGCCATGACGTAGGTGACCAGGGCCGCCCGATTCTCGGCGCGGCAGCGTGCGAAGGCCGCAGCGATGCGCGCCTGGCCGGGATTTGCCGAACTCGTAGCCGTCATGACTCTCACGTCTCGCGTTCCTCGGGGCCGCCCCTGGCGCGGCCCGGGATCAAGCCGCCGCGCCTACACCATCGCGACCGGCCCGTGAAGCGTGTGCCGCGTCGCGTCGCATGCGGGAGAGCGCGGCTACGGTTTCTTAACAGCCTTTCGAAAGCCGGCCTTCAACCTCGGGCGGCATGGTCTGTCCCGGCGGGACCTCCCCCGCCGGAGGCCGGCTTCATGATCCCGCAGGACGTCGTCCTCGTCCTTATCCCCTCGGGGGTCGCCTTCCTGGCGGGCTGGGTCCTGCGGGCCCTCACGCGTCCGGCCCCGGGCGTCCTTCGGCCGGGGCCCCGGGAGGGCGCCCTGACCGAGCATCTCGAGGACCGGATCTGGCGCCTCTCCGAGAGCGAGGAGCGCTACCGCGCCCTGGTGGAGGCGACGACGGAGATCATCGTCCAGCGCGATTCCCAGGGCCGGATCACCTTCGCCAATGCGGGCTTCGGCCGTCTCGTCGGTGCCGAGCCGCTGTCGCTCCTGGGCACGATGCGGCAGCCGACGGTGCTGGAGACGGGAGAAGCCGTGCGGCAGGCCGACGGCGTACGCCGTATCGAGATGCGGCTCGCCCCGGTCTCCGGGCCGCCGCGCTGGTATTCGTTCATCGAGATGCCGGTGCCGGGCAGCACCGGCGAGACGCAATGGCTGCGGGCCGGCGCCGACATCACCGAGCGGGTGGAATCGGCGCGCTCCCTCGACGAGGCCCTGACCCGAGCCGAGGCCGCCAACGTCGCCAAGTCGCGCTTCCTCGCCACCGTCAGCCACGAATTCCGCACGCCGCTGAACGGCATCCTGGGCATGGCCGACCTCGTTCTCGAGACCGGCCTCGATCCGGAGCAGCGGACCTACGTCGAATCCATCGGCACCTCCGGCAAGGCGCTGCTCACCCTCATCGACGGCATCCTCGACTTCTCGCGCATCGAGGCCGGACGCCTCGATCTCGCCGCCGAGCCCTTCGATCCGGCCGAGATCGCCGAGGGGGTGGTCGAGCTGCTGGCGCCCCGCGCCCAGGACAAGGGCATCGAGATCGCCGTCGACATCGCCGACGAGGTCCCCCGCCTCGTGATCGGCGATGCGGACCGGGTGCGCCAGATCCTGGTCAATCTCGCGGGCAACGCCATCAAGTTCACCGGGGCCGGCGGCGTCGGCGTCGAGCTTTCCTACGGCGACGGCCAGCTGTGCATCGCCATCGCGGATACCGGACCGGGCATTCCGGAGGAGCGCATTCCGCGCCTGTTCGAGGAGTTCGAGCAGGGCGACGGCAGCGCCAGCCGCCGGTACGAGGGGACCGGACTCGGTCTCGCCATCACCCGCCGCCTCGTCACCCGCATGGGCGGCCGCATCGACGCCGCCTCGCATCCGGGCATCGGCAGCACCTTCACGGTTCTCCTGCCGCTCGGTGTCGCCGAGTCGGACCGCGAGCGGCCGCCCAGCCTCGATGGCCGCCGCGTCCTCATCGTCGCGACCTCGCCGTTCCAGGCGCCCTATCTCGCCCGCCGGCTCACCCGCTCGGGTGCTTCCGCCCAGGTGGTGCCGGATCTCGACGCGGGACTCGCGGCCCTCCCGGACGCAGCCTTCGACGCGGTTCTGGCCGATCGCACTCTCGGGGACGCGGCGGTCCGGACCCTTGCCGGGGAGGCGCGGCGTCACGGGGTGCGCTGCTGCCTGGTGCTGCTGTCGCCCTTCGATCGGCGCGATTTCGGTGCCCCGGCGGCCTCGGGCTTCGACAGCTACCTCGTCAAGCCGGTCCGCGCCCGGTCGCTGTTCGACCGATTGCTGGCCCCCGCCTCCCCGCGGATCGAACGACAGCCGCAGGCGCCGCATCCAGAGGGACGGACGACCCATCGGGGAGACCTCGCGCGCCCGGAGCCCGGCAATCCCGACGTCCCCGGCGGCCCGCGCGTGCTGCTGGCGGAGGACAATCCGATCAACGCGCTCCTCGCCACCAAGGCGCTGCAGCGCCTCGGGGCCGTCGTCGTCCTGGCGCGGGACGGGGAGGAAGCCCTCGCCCGCATCCGCGAGGCCTCGGACCATGCGCCCTTCGATCTCGCCCTCCTCGATATCCGCATGCCCGGCCTCGACGGCCTGGAGACCGCCCGGCGCATCCGCGCGGGCGAGGCCGAGGGGCGGGCGCCGGCCCTGCGGCTCGTCGCCCTCACGGCCAATGCCGGCCGCGACGACGAGCGCGAGGCCCGGGCTGCCGGCTTCGATCATTTTCTCGCCAAGCCGCTGGATCTGCGCGCCTTGCCGGACCTGCTGGCCCGCCGCGCGGCGGCCGCTTGAGCGTTGACACGCCCGGCCGCCCGCGCGAACACCGCGGCATGGCCGATGACCTCACCACCGACGCGCCGACGCGCAACCACGACCGCCGGGTCGCCTGGAGCGTCGTCGCCCTCACCGCCGCGACGGTCCTGATCGGGGCCGCCGTACCGGCCCCGTCGCATCCGCGGGCGGCCATCGCCCCGAGCGAGGATACGGCCTGCGCCGAATGGGGCGACGGTTGCCGGGTCTGCCAGCGCGGGGAGGGCGGCGTCGCCTGCTCGCTGCCGGGCATCGCCTGCGTGCCGAAGGAACAGAGCTGCCTGCGCCGCGTCGGCGGCTGATTGCGCGACAGTCGGGGTGATCGCTCCGTGACCGCGCCGGTGTTTCGGTTCGCCCCGAGCCCGAACGGGCGCCTGCATTGCGGCCACGCCTTCTCCGCCCTCCTCAACGACGCCCTCGCCCAGGGCGAGAGGGGGCGCCTGCTGCTGCGGATCGAGGATATTGATCCGGTGCGGTCGCGGCCCGAACTGGTCCAGGCCATCCGCGACGACCTCGCTTGGCTCGGCCTGCGGTTCGTGCCGCCCGAGCGGCGCCAGTCGGAGCATCTCGACGCCTACCGCCGCCAGGTCTTCGCCCTCGCCGAACGCGGCCTCGCCTATCCCTGCTTCTGCTCCCGCGGCACGATCGCGGCGGCGGTGGAAGCCGAGGCCGCGGCCCGGGGAACGGCCGTGCCCCGCGATCCCGACGGCGCACCGCTCTATCCCGGGACCTGCCGGGCGCTTCCGAAGGACCTCGCCGATCGCCGCCGCGCCGCCGCCGAGCCGCATACCTGGCGCCTTGACATGGCCCGCGCCCTGGCGGCGGCCCCCGGACCGCATGCGGTGCGGACCTTCACGGTGGATACGGGGGAGGGGAGGGGGCTTCGGCACATCGGGGCCGAGCGGGACGAGGCCGCCGATCCGGCGCGCTGGGGCGACCCGGTGATCGCCCGCCGCGACGTGCCGACGAGTTACCACCTCGCGGTGGTCATGGACGATGCCGAACAGGGCGTCACCCACGTGGTCCGCGGCGCGGATCTCCGTGCCAGCACCGACCTGCACAGGCTGCTGCAGGCGCTCGTCGGGGCGCCGTCGCCCCGTTACCATCACCACGGCCTGCTGCTGGATTCCGCGGGCGAGAAGCTCGCGAAGTCCCGCGGCTCGCGATCCCTCGCCGATCTGCGTGCAGACGGCGAGACCCCGGCCGCGATCCGGAAGCGCCTCGGTTTTTCGTAGCGACGCGGCCTCTGTCCTCGACGGGGGAGACCCGCGCCGCTCAGCGCATCACGTCGCGCTGCGCCATGGCGGAGGCCGTGCGCGACTTCTGCATCGTGCCCTCGATCTGCTCGCGCTGGCGCGTGAACTCGGCGAGCATCCGGCCGTCGAGCTCGCGCCCGCGGGGGACGCGGATCTTCATCGGATCGACGAAGTGGCCGTTGATGATGACCTCGTAGTGCAGGTGGGCACCGGTGGAGAGGCCGGTCGAGCCGACATAGCCGATCACCTGGCCCTGGCGCACCTTGGCGCCGGCGGTGATGCCGCGGGCGAACCGGGACATGTGATTGTACGTGGTGACGTAGCCGTTGATGTGCTGCAGCTCGACCCGACGCCCGTAGCCGGAATCCCAATCCGCCTTCAGCACCGTCGCGTTGCCGGCGGCCACGATGGGCGTACCGATCGGGTTCGCCCAATCCACGCCGGTGTGGAGCTTGGCGTAGCCGAGGACGGGATGGCGTCGGTAGCCGAAGCCCGAGCGCATGATGCCGTCGGCGATCGGCTTGCGGATGAGGAACTTCTTGAGCGAGCGGCCCTGCTCGTCGAGATAGTCGATCGTCCCGTCGTCGGGCGACTGGAACCGGTAGACCTTGCGGGCCTCGCCGCCGAGATTGAGCGCGGCGTAGAGGAGTTCGGGCCGATCGGTCGAGCCCTGCGCGCCCTCGTCGTCGAAGGTGTAGAAGACGTCGAGGCTGTCGCCCTGCGAGATCCGGCGCTGAAAATCCACGTCGTAGCCGAAGATCTTGACGAGGTCGTCGACGGCGCCGCGCGGCAGGTCGTGCCGGGCCGCCGTCTCGTAGAGGCTCTGGTACAGGCGCGGCCCGGTGCCCCCTTCCTCCTCGCCGTCCTCCGAGGCCTCGGCCGCGACCGGGGCCGCGCGCGACGGCGCATCTTCCGTGGGCGGCGCCACCGAAACGAAGCTGCCGCGGTCGTTGATGGCGGCGATGCCCTCGATGCCGGTCTCGCCGTAGAGCACCACCCGGGTGACCTGCCGGGGATCGCCGGGCCTCGGGCCGGGGGCGACCTGGACCCGGAACTGCTGGCCTTCGGACAGGTCCGCCGTCCGGGTGCGGCCGCCGAGGGCCGCCACGATGCCGCGAATCTGTTCGTCGCTGACGCGGGCGGTGTTCTTCAGCGCGGCCTCCAGGGTCTCGCCGCGCTTGAGGGCGAGGTCGCGCTCCTCCACCAGCGGCGGCTCGGCCCCGCCGCCGCTCTTGGCGAGGCTGGTCACGTTCTCCGGCACCACCAGGACGTCGATGGACTTGAACGGCGAGGCCTCGTCCCCGAGGCGGGCGGTCGAATCGAAGGCCGAACTCGCCATCCCCTGCTGCAGGGTGCGCGACAGCATGATCTGCGGGGCGATCGGGATCGCGGCGCGGCGGCCGGCCTCGGCCGAGAGGCGCCGCTCCTCCTCGATCTGCGCCGCCACGTCGTCGTCGGAGAGCGCAGGCGCGCCCGCCTCGACCTCGAGACCGGCGAGATCCCGCTTCATCACCGAGACCTCGGCGCCCGGCGCGTCGCCGAGGCCCGGCTCCGGGGCGCGCTCCAGGGGCTCGTCCGTGCTGAGCTTCATCGGGTCGAAGCGCGGCATCTCGGTGGCAAAGACCCCGGTCGTCATCGAGAGCGCGGTGGAGACGCGCATGAAGGGACGGACCTTGATGATCTCGCGGTCGCCGAGCCGCACCGTGATGGGCGAGCGGAAGCTCTGCTTGGCCGAGGCGATCATCAGGTTGCGCACGAGCCGGTCGCTCTTGCGCGCGACGTTGGCGGTCCCGTCGCTCAGCGCGGGGCGCACGGCGTTCGAGGCGCGCTCGGGGATCGCCGCGAAGGAGACCTCGCTCTGGAGCGAGACGTGGATCGCCGCGCCGATCAGGGCCGCTCCGGTCAGGCCCGTGAGGGCACTGGCGCAGAGCCAGCGCAGATTGACGTCGCGCCGGTCGATCCGCGTGGCATCCGGGCCGAGGAGGTCGAGGGGCGGCAGGTTGCCGACGGGAGCGCGGGCGGCCGCACGGGATTCACCCGCAGCGTCCTGGCCTGGGCCGTCCTGCTCCCCGATCTTGAGACGGCCGCGCTTCAATGGGATGGTTCCTATCCGTGGTTCGCCGGTCCGGCGCGAGAGATCGCAGCGCAGGGGCGCGGCCGGCGACCGATGTCGTGGCCCAGCATGTCGAGATTGAGGCACGTTTCGGGCACGGCGTCACCGGGCGGCCGGCACGGTGTTCGCGACGGATGTGAAGATTTTTCGACAAAGGTGTTGACGGGTTCGGGTGTGGTCCGTATACCCCGGTTCATCGGCGGGCGGCCAACGGGGTTGGCGGCTTGCTTTTGCATCTCCTGACGATTGGCGGGGTTTTGAGCCTGGGTTTCTGGGCTTGCTCTGCTGTTTGGTTTGGTTGGGTGCGGTGTTCTTTGACAAGTGAATCTGAGAAAGAGAAGCGTGGGCGGCGTATTTGCTCTTGCGGATCCCCTGTGAGGGGGAT